>CAZOWH010000012.1:0-20292 GCA_964583425.1 uncultured Lachnospiraceae bacterium | reverse complement strand
ATGGGTCGATCTTGCTCTGGAGATCACCCGGCAGAAAGCCGAGCTTTTCCCCCGCCTCGATCGCGGGGCGCGGGAGGATGATGCGGCTGACCTCCTTGGCGCGCAACGCCTTGACCGCCATGGCAACGGCAAGGAAGGTCTTGCCCGTGCCCGCAGGTCCCACGCCCAGCACCACGGTGTTTTTTCGAATCGCATCGATATATTGCTTTTGTCCCACGGTCTTTGCCTTTACGGGCTTGCCGCGGCTCGTCAGGCACACGGTGCTGTCATCGAGTGCCGCAAGATCTCCGCCCTGTCCATTCCTTACCATACCGATGATATAGGATACCCTTTGCTCGGGTATCTCGCGCTCGGCAGCTTCCTCACGCAAGCGGAGTAAGACCTCGGCGGCAAGGCGCACCTGCGTGGCATCCTCACCCATAACGGTAATGGCATCGCCATCGGCACCTGCACGGTTGCCGATATCCACGCCAAAGGCGTGCTCTATCTCCTTTGCATAGGCATCGCAAATGCCGAAAATGCGCGCGGTGACCTCGCTGCTTGCAGTGTTGATGATCTCTTTGTTCATAGGACCTCCTTGGGCAAAGCTTTACGGCTACGGGGCGAGAGAAAACTCCGAAACGGCAGCAATATCCTCCTCAAAGACGGCGGTGCACACCAACACGATCCCGCTTTCACTGACCACGGTCTCCACGGTTTTGGAAAGCAGGGTACGTGCCGTGCCCGACTCCGAAAGCCTTGCAGCAAGCTCAGCATTGGCAAGTGAGAGTGCCTCGGTGGCGGTGCGGTGCGCCGTGACCCACGTATATTCCCGAAACACGGTGCGCGTAAAGCCGATCGGCAACACATGCGCGCCCGCGTAAAATTTCTGCTCGTCTTCTATTATATCACAAGTGGCAGGCATATTTCCAGTGGTTTTGAAAACTTTTCCGTGCGCGGCGAAAAAATTCAGGTCAAGCTCATAAAAAACGCGACCCGTGTATGACTTTTCCATGTAATCAAAGGGCACCTCAACGGTAAAGATCTCCTCGGTACGTGCCAGTACCTGCCCTGCTGCGCGGGTAATGCGAATGCCGTTGTTCTCTGTATCGATCACCCCCGAGGCAAGGAGCTGCCCCGCACGCACCGCTTCGCCCGCCGCAACCAAGCATTCACCCTCAAAGATCAGCGGCATGACCACCACCCCATCACGCCTTGCTACAAGATTTGCGGGGGTATGCTGTGCGGGGGCGGGTTCGGGCTCCGACTCCTTGATCTGTACCGTGGCGACCGTGCCGCTCAGGTTGACCGAAGCATAAGCGATTCGCGCGTCGCTTTGCCGCACGGCAAGTGCAATGGCATCTCCGTCAAGGTGCGGCAAAAAAGCCCCACGTACCAGCCCCGCAGCGGCAAGCGAGTCCTCCACCTCCTCGTCGGTCAGTGTCTCGTTTCCCGTGATCTCGATATCCCAAAGCACAAGCTGTGCCGCCACCAAAAGCACCAGTGCCGCAAGCACACCGCAGGCAAGCGCGGGGCGCCTTACAAGCCGCAAAAGCACCGTTGGCATGCCCCCCTGCCGCAAAAGAGACAGTGACAGCCCCTGCTCCTCTGCCAAGCGCAGCACACGCGTGGCAAGAAAGCGGGTAAAGCGGCAGATCATGTCACCGCTTTTTTGATCCCGTTTGGTGTTTTTCGGCGTTAGCCCGGCGGCGCGGCAGAGCTCGAAAAAGGCGGAGAGCTCCGCCTGCGGTACCGAAATATCGGCATAGCCAAGTAACAAAAAATACAGCCTCATTGCCCGCCCTCCTCAAATGTGAGCGTCACGATCCTACCCGCAACGGTAACACATCCGGCACCAAATGCACTGCAAAACAGCCCCTCGCCAAGGATCAGCACGGTGGTCTTACCGACCGCAAGCCTGATCTCACGCTCCCCGAAGGAAAGTATTTTTTTACACCCGCGCACCGTTAGCTCCTGCTGCCCCGAAAGCGTGATACCAAAGCTCCCCGGCAGCGCCTCACGCGGAATATCAAGCCTTGCCCCGAAGCGAGCGAAAAGATCCCCCTTTTTCGGCATACCGCAACCTCCCGCACCATAAATTTTACTGTTGGAGGAAAAAGCGCCTCCACAAGCCTACTTTATGGTAAAAAAAGGAGGTTTATGCCTTGATGGAAAAGCAAAGCTCACGGCGCGGTGCGGCGCCGGCGCTCCTCGGCATTTTTTTGCTGCTTCTGACTGTAAAAAACAGTGAAATAGCGGCAAATGGTATCAAAAAAGGACTGTCACTTGCCGCAAACATGCTGATTCCCGCCCTTTTTCCCTTTTTGGTGCTTTCCGAGCTGATGCTCGCTCTTGGCGTGGGCGAATTTGCGGCAAAGCTGCTCGCGCGCCCCGCGCGCCTTTTATTCGGACTCACGCCCTGCGGCACAATGGCACTTTTGCTCGGTTGGCTCTGCGGCGTGCCCGTGGGGACGGTTAGTGCCATGACGCTGCTGAAAAACGGCAGTATTTCAAGAGAGGAATTTGACCGCTTACTGCTCTTTGGCAACACGCCGAGCACGGGCTTTTTGATCGGTGCGGTGGGCACCTCTCTTTTTGGCAACAAATCTGCGGGGGTGGCACTTTTTGGCATGACATTGCTCACTGCCGTGCTCACGGGTATTGCCTTAAAGATCATACATGGGAATTTACCGATCATAGCAAAAAAGGGGGGTAACGGTGTAAAAAATTCGATATCCGCCGCAACCCTTACCGCCGCCGTGCGGCATGGCTTTTCCACGCTTTTGCAGGTGACGGGCTTTGTGCTTTTTTTCTCTGCCATAACGGAGTGCATCCTATCGCTCAACGCACTCCCACCAACGGTGACCGTGCTCCTTTGCGGCTTGCTGGAGCTGACTGCGGGCACGGGCACGGCAGTGGCACTGCTCACACCCGAGGCAGCATTTCTCCTTTGCGCCTTTTTTGCGGGCTTTTCGGGACTTTCGATCTGCTTGCAGATCTTTTCCGTTGCCGATAGCGCACGTCCAAGGCTGCTCCCCTATCTGCTTGCAAAGCTTACACAGGGCGGGCTTTGCCTTGCCCTTGCCCTTGCATATTTGAAAATAGCAGCCCCGCGGCTGCAGACCGCCGCCGCGGGCTTCGCCGAGCTTGGCGGCAGCGCACTGCGCATCTCACCTGCTATTTCCCTGCCGATCGCCCTTGTTTCTTTGCTTCTGCTGTTTCTCTTGCCACTTGTCGCCCGCATGCGTGTTGTTACCTTTTACAAAAAGGGAAATTAAAAAAAGAGAGAGCAATGCTCTCTCTTTTTTTAATTCAAAGCGCCGTCATCAAGCATCCTGCTTGACAACTTCTTTTCCGTCGTAAGAACCGCAAGCCTTGCAAACGTGGTGAGCAAGTACGTACTCGCCGCATTTTGCGCATTTGACCATACCGGGCATTTCGAGCTTGGAGTTGTTGGAACGTCTCTTATCTCTGCGCGCTTTGGAAACTTTTTTCTTCGGAACTGCCATTTTATCTACACCTCCTTGGGATACTTATACATAATTACAAGTTATTATATCACTCTTTTTCGGATTTGTCAACCCATTTTTGCAAAATTGCCAATCTTGGATCAATTTCTTTTTTGTTGCACCCGCAATCGCCAAGGCGCAGGGGCTTTCCGCACTTATCGCAAAGACCCTCGCAATCCTCACGGCAAAGAAGCCGCATCGGAAAGCACATCAAAAGTTCCTCGCGCAGGGGCTCATCCACATCGAGCTTGCCGTCACGGATCATCACATACGCATCATCCATTTCCGCCAGCTTTTCCTCACTGATCGAGCCCTCCGCTGCTACAGTACGCTCAAAATCCAGTGTGAATTCACCCTCGACTGCGTCAAGGCAACGTGCGCAGGTGCCCGTATACGGGAGCGTGGCACGCAGATAAAGCCGCATATAGCCCGCATCATCTGTAATGTAGCCCTTTACGTGTGCATTTTCGGGAAAGGTCACATCAAAAACAGGTTCGGGCGTGAGGTCGTATTCAATTTCCATACGGGTGATCTCGCCGCGCAACAGCGGCCCCATGTTCAAAACCATATGTGTTCCCTCCTTGTACTCATTTAAACAACAGATAATATTATAGCGAGAGAAAAAAGGCTTGTCAAGAGATTTTTATTTGAAAATTCGGCATTTTTTGCACAAGATGGGCTTGTTGTGCTATAATACATACATCAATAAAATCAATACCGGGAGGAATAGTATGGAAAAGATCCTCACGGCGCAGGAAATGAAGCGCTATGACAAGGAGACCATTACGGCGGGAACGCCCGCACTTATCTTGATGGAGCGCGCCGCCCGTGCCGCATTTGAAATATTACTGGAGGAATTTGACACTGCGCGGGTGCTGATCCTTTGCGGGAGCGGCAACAACGGCGGCGATGGACTTGCCATGGCGCGCCTGCTTGCCGCACACCTCGGTCACGCGGAGGTCTGCTACCTCGGCGTGTGCACTTCGGAGGGAAAGCCCGATACCGATAAAATGAGCGCCGAATGCGCCGCACAGTACGCCATGCTCCCGTCAAACGTTTCGGTGATGACGGAGCCCGATCTTACGGGCGTGACTGCTGTGGTGGATGCCGTTTTCGGCATTGGACTCACGCGCCCGCTTGCGGGCAAGCATGCGACGGCAGTCACGGCGATCAATGCGGCAAATATTCCCGTGCTTGCCATCGATATCCCCAGCGGGATAAACGCCGACAGCGGCGCCGTAATGGGATGCGCGATGAAAGCCACCAAAACCGTTGCGATCGCCGCCAAAAAATACGGGCATCTCCTCTTCCCCGGTGCGCAGCTCTGCGGCGAGGTGACGGTTGCCGATATCGGCATCGAGATCGGCGAGGCGGCGGGGCATTTGCTTGAGGGTAGCGATCTTTCGGCGCTTCCACCCCGCCCGCGGCGGGCGCACAAGGGCACCTTCGGGCGCGTGCTTGTGGTTGGAGGCTCCAAGGAAATGAGCGGCGCCGCCTATCTTTCCGCAAAGGCAGCATACCGCGCAGGTGCGGGGTTGGTGGAGATCCTCTCGCCCGAGGAAAATCGATTTGTCTATCAAACGCTGCTGCCCGAGGCGGTTCTGACCTGCTACGATGAAACAAACGCAAGTGACAAATTGGCTCCGGCTCTTACACGTGCCGATGCGGTAGCGCTTGGCATGGGGCTTTCGCAGAGTGACATGGCAAAGCAGCTGGTGGCAGACGTGCTTTCTACAAAGGATATTCCGCTGATCGTGGATGCGGATGCACTCAACCTGATCGCCGCCAATCTGCCGCTGCGCGCATTGCTTTATATGCGCGGGAACGTGATCGTAACACCGCATTTGGCAGAAATGTCGCGCCTTGCGGCAAAGCCCGTAGCCGAAATTGCCGCCGACCTGCCGCACGCCGCCGCGAGCTTTGCCAAGGATAGCGGCGCGGTGGTGGTACTAAAGGATGCGCACACCGTGATCGCCGCCGACGGCAGCCTTTATGTAAACACCCTTGGCAACAGCGGTATGGCAACGGGCGGCAGCGGTGATGTACTGGCAGGCATTATCGCCTCGTTTGCGGCACAGGGTGCCACCGCTGCCATAGCTGCAACCCGCGGTGTATTGGCACACGCCTTGGCGGGTGATGCCGCAAAAAAGACACATGGCAATCACGGCTTGATGGCAAGCGACTTGCCGGAGGCTCTTGCCGAAATTTTGCCCTGATTTCTCATTTTCCAATTTATTTTACGTATTTTTCAATTTTAATATTTATTTTTTCTATATTTATATTTATTTTCTCTCTTGATTTTTCATTTTTCGACTCTTAAAAAATAAAAGCGCAAAAGTCCCGCACAGAAAAATTTCCGTGCGGGACTTTTTGTTTCATTCTTCATGATACGAGTCTTGGCGGCGCTTGCCAAATAAGAAGTGCATAAGGATGAGCCCGTGCAAGAGATAGATCAGTGATATGACAACCGCAGCAAGGGCACCAAAGCGCAAAATATATCCTTCGGATTCAGTGAGAAAGATGATGACCATGATAAGTCCCGTTAAAAATCGCGGGATCTCGCGCTTCAAGCGCGTAATATGATCATCCACCAGCACAATGCGGATAAATGGCAGTACGATTGAGTAAATGCCGAGCAGCAGGAGAAGGAATTCGGTCTGCAGGAGCATGAGCGCTACACCAAGCAAGATCGAAAGAAGCGCCAGCAGCAAATTGATCCATTCACCGTGCCGATTGATGTGCCGCAGTGCAAAAAATACAGCGGGCAAATTCATCACAGCAGTGAGCAAGCCCATGGCAATGACCAAAATATCAAATATCTCGGTGGCATAGGGCGAGAGCAGATAAAGCGCCACGCCGATACCCACACCAAACAGCGTTGTGATAAGCAGCCGCAGCACATAATATAGCTTTATTTTCTTCATGATCTGGTCTCCTTTTGGGGCAAATTAGGCAACACAATAGCAAAGAGCACCAGCAAAATGCCCAAAAGCGTTGGGACATCAGGTGCGGGCTCATGCATAACAAGCACTCCCACCACTGCCGCCACCACGGGCTCTACCCCCGCCACAATGGCGGCGATTCCGTTCTCTACACGTGCAAGACCGTAGGTATAGCACACATAGGGCAAAAGGGTTGCCACCAGCGCCAGCAGTACGGTAAAAAGGATCACCTCACCGCCGCTTGTTGCCGCCACGCGGAGCGCATTGAGATCTGCCATAGGCAAAAGCGCGAGCGAGGAAAAGAGAAAGCTGTAAAAATTAATGGTATCGGTACGATAGCCGCGGGAAATGGCAAATCTGCCGAAAATGCTGTAGAGTGCATAGCCAAAGCCCGCGCCAAGCCCCAGCAAAAGCGAACCAAAGTCAAGAGAAAGCTGCTCGCCGCCAACAATGCCCGAAACCAGCGCACAGCCAACCACCACAAGCAGGATGGCAATGCCCTTGCGCGGGGTGATGCGCTCACCGAAAAGCGGCACCGAGAGCAGCAGCACAAACACGGGAGAGGTATAAAGCAATATGGCAGCGACTGCCATGGAGGTTGCCTCGATGGTGGCAAAATAACAAAAATTAAAAAATGCAATGCTGGCAATGCCCGTGCCGAGAAAGCACCAAATATCACGGAGCCTGATGCGGAACGCGGCACGGCGAAAGATCAAAAGATATGCGCCAAAAAGCAAGCAAGCACAAAGCGAACGCAAAAAAGCAATATCCACCGAGGAAAGCCCGCAGCCCGCGAGCCCATGGATAAAAATGCCGATCGTACCCCAAAGACACCCCGCAAAAAAAATGGCGGGCACGCCAAGCTTTTCCGAAAATTTTGCCGTGATCATGCTTGCAGTATTCCTTTTTCAAGGAGATATTCCATCACCCCCTGCGGCAGCAGACCGGTGGGAATTTTTCCTTCTTTTAAAAATGTGCGCACGCGTGTGGAGGAAAGGTCCGAAAGCGCGCTTGATGCCTCTAAAAACACGGTTTTGGCACGCGGATTTTTGGCAAGATTATATGACGCCATCTCCTGCTCATACGCAAGGTCCCTTTCGTTGCGCACACCCTTGACAATAGCATCGGCACCTACACGGTCAAACAGATCCACCAGCATACCGCTATCCGCCACCACGCGCACACGGGAAAGGTCACGGGTGGCGCGCCGCGCCATTTCGGCGCGTGCCGCCATATCAAACATATATACCTTTGCAGCGTTGTTCATCACCGCCAGCACGACCTCATCGTATTGCAGCAGAGCACGCTTGACAATATCAAGGTGCCCCAATGTAATGGGGTCATAGCTACCCGGAACTATGGCAATACTCATTTCACAGCCTCCTTTAGGGTTAGACCTTGCAAGAGCGATAAGCTTTAATAGCGCGAAAAAGCAAGGCTTTAGAGCGGGGATGGATTATTGCCCAGCAAGCAAATATGTGCCGCACCGTAGCGACTGCGGCGCAAGACCTCAAAGCGCGCCTCGAGTGCCGCATTCCCGTCAAAGACCGCCGCAGGGGCGCCCGTTTCGCAAACGATGATGCCGCCCCCCGCAAGCAAGCCCCCCTCTGCGATCAGTGCAAGGCTTTGCGACACAAGACCTGCGGCGTAAGGCGGATCGAGAAAGATCAAATGAAAGGGTGCGCCGTGGTAGGTCTTAAGAAAGGCAAGCGCCTCGGCACGGCAGATCTTGGCGCGGTCGGCAAGCTTGGTGTGTGCGGCATTCCTGGTCATTACATCGATCGCTGCCTTTTCACGATCGACCAAAACGGCGCTTTCTGCACCGCGGCTGAGCGCCTCAAGCCCCATCTGCCCCGAGCCGCCAAAAAGATCAAGCACGCGGCGCCCCACAAATTCATATTGCAGCATCGAAAATACCGCTTCCTTGGTACGCTCTGCCGTGGGGCGCGTGTTCTCGCCTGCGGGGGCGATCAGCTTGGCGCCCCGCGCACTGCCTGTAATAATGCGCATCATGGGTTTTCTGCTTCCTTTCCATGAAAATATCGATAAATAGCAAGCGCCAGCACGGGCCCGACACCGGGGGCGGCGGCAAGCTCCTGCTCGCTTGCGCGCTTCACGCCCGCAAGTCCGCCAAAATGCTTTAAGATCACCCTTGCCTTTTGCTTGCCGACACCCGCGATCTTTTCAAGCTCGGAGGTTTTTACCGTTTTGCGCTTTGCCTCGCTCATGCGGCGGATCGAAAAGCGGTGTACCTCCTCCTGTATGCGGTAGATCGCGGTAAATACCGCTTGATCGAACGCAATGGAAATCTCCTCCTGCTCGGTGCAAAGCGCGCGCGTTTTATGGTATTCATCCTTTACCATACCGAAGATCGGCACGGTAACGCCCATTTCCTCGGCTACGCGCCGTACCGCACCCACGTGGGTGCGCCCACCGTCCAATAAAATGAGGTCGGGCATGCGAGAGAAGGAGCCCTCCTCATCCGCGAGGTGCGCAAAGCGGCGGGAAAGCGCCTCACGCATGGAGGCGTAATCATCGGTGCCCTCCACCGACTGAATGCGGAAGGTGCGATAATCCGAGGGCTTGAATTTGCCGTTTTCCCACACGATCATGCCACAGGTCTTATGCTCGGCACCAAGGTTTGAAATATCATAGCTTTCAATGCGCTGTGGCACTACCTCCAGCGCTAACAGAGCGGCTAAGCGCACCATTGTTTCGTCACTTTGCGCAGTCTCGCGCCGTACAGCCTCCGCGTGCTCGCGTGCGTTGCTGACCGCCAGCTCGCAAAGGGTCTTAAGCTCTCCGCGCTCCGGGGTGTGTACCACCACGCGGCGCCCCGCAGCACCCGACAAAAATTCACCCAACAGCGCACCGTCCTCCGCTTCCAGCGCAAAGGATAAAAGCACGCGCGGCGGAATATCCGAGCGGTGACGGTAATGCTCGTAAAGGAAGGACATGATCGCCTCCTTCTCATCCAGCAGCTCGTCTGCCGAAAAGACGGTTTCAGTCTTATCCACCAGTGCGCCCTCGCGCACATAAAATACCGACATGACGGCTCCGAGATCGTCACGGTGGAAGCCAAACACATCCTCCGCGGTATCGGGGGCGGCAACCACCTTTTGCTTTTCGGAAAGATTTTCAAGGGCAAAAAGCGTATCGCGCAGCGCCGCCGCCTTTTCAAACTCCTCGTTTTCGGCGGCACGCTGCATGTCCTCGCGTACACGGCGGCGGGTCGCCGCCGAATTACCGCGCAATACATCAGCGGCAAGACGCACGCGCTCAGCATACTCCTCCGGACTGATCCTGCCCGTGCAAACACCGCAGCACTGCCCCAGCTGGTAATATAGGCAGGGGCGCTCACGGCCGATATCCTTCGGAAACTGCCGCTTGCAGGTTGGCAATGCCAATGTCTTACTTAGAGTGCGTATCACAGTGCCCGCCACCGAGGCGCCCGAATACGGGCCGAAATAGCGCCCCTTGTCATTTTCTCTCGCGCGTGTGAACACAAGGCGCGGATAGATCTCGTTTGTAATTTTAATATAAGGATAGGATTTTGCATCCTTTAAGCGAATGTTATATTTTGGCGTATGCTGCTTGATGAGCGTATTTTCAAGCGCCAGCGCCTCGATCTCGGTGTCACACAGAAAATAATCAAACTCTGCCACCTGCGAGACCATGCGCGCGGTCTTATAGCTTTTTTCACCGTTGTGAAAATATTGCGACACGCGATTTTTCAGCTTGCGCGACTTTCCCACATAAATGATCTTACCGCGCGCATCGCGCATGAGATATACTCCGGGAGACAAGGGCAGATTGTTGGCTTTATCCAGTAGCCTCAGGCGGCATTCCTCTGTTTGCATCTGCTATATCTCCTTTCTTTCTGAATTGGTGGGCTCTCGCCCTACCCAAGCGAGGGCGGGAAGGCAGGTTATCTATGTCAACCACGCGAAGCAAGAAACAATGATGCTTGACGGAGCGAAAAAATTATTTCGACAAGAAAAGCGAGGCGCAAGGCGCCCCGCTTTTCACATGTGGCAGCTGCCACTGCTTGTCTTATTCCTGAAAACCGGTATTGATCAGCTCTTGCAGCCCGTCCAGTGCATCTACCTCATCGGAACCGTCTGCAATCAGCTTGATGGTCATACCTTGCGCGATACCGAGAGACAAAACGCCAAGCAAGCTTTTTGCATTCACCTTACGATCCTCTTTTTCAACCCAAACAGAGCTTTTATAACCGTTTGCCTTTTGAATGAAAAAGGTTGCAGGCCGTGCGTGCAAGCCGATGGAATTTGTAATGGTAACCTCACGAGAAATCATATCGGTCAACGCTCCAATCTTTTTAACACTTGCATAAAAACAAATGGGACTCACGTCTCTTTATAATAGTATAGCAAAACAAAGCGCAAAAATCAATGGGCATTTTTCGGGTATTTTGCTATCGAAGAAAAGCAAAATATGTGCAAAATGACACAAAATCAACGATTTTCGCTGATGGAAAGCACACGGATCTGCAGATTGCTTTCCGATGCTGACACCAGCACATCTGAACCGACCGAAAGTGTAACATCTCCGAGCACAAGCGCCCCCTCACGCAGCACGCCGCGGCAAAGAAAGGTGCCTGTAACATCCACATAGCGATCGGGGTCATTTTGCGGCAGCAGGACATTGGTGGAGGGCATCCCCTCCTCACCCATGACCTCCTTGATGCGCGGCAGCACAGCGGGCGCGTCGAGCAGTGCCCCCAGCTCCACCGTGCCGCGCTCGGTACCGACATAGACCGGAGTACCTGCGGCAAGCGACTCTATCGCAGTATACCGCACATTGGTAATTTCAAAGGAAACGGCAAAGGAGCGGGGCGTGTGGTCGGCTTCAAAAATATATGCAAGGTTGCTCTGCTGCCATACGGCAAGCGCCGTCAGCAGCGCCAGAAAAAGCACGGCAACATCAAGCAAGCGGATCTGCACACGCGTTGCGGCATATTTATCTTCAGTTGCCATGCGATCACTCCTTTTGTGCAATATTGGTGCAGGTGGCTGCCGACACAGTGCCCGCAAGCGATACGGTGTAGGCGTCACCCACACGGATCTCATGCTCTGCGACACGGTAACAGTGATCTGCACCGTAGCGTGCCGTTGCTGTGACGGTTACGGTCACCAGCTTGAGGGGCAGGGTCACCGTCGTTTCGGTGGCATCCTGCGGCAGCTGTTCCCATTCCTCCTGCCATACGACCGCCGATACCTCAAGGATAGAGGTGCTCATCGCGGTGATCTCCCCCAGCACATCGCCCGTTTGGGGGTCGATCAGCGACGTACCGATGGCGGGCGCAGAGGAAAGCGCGCCATCCACATCATACAATTCAAGTGTATAAACGATCTCTGTCCTCTTCTCCCCGATCGCAAAAAGATCACCGAGCGGGGTAAAGGCATAAAGCAGCAAAGCCAGCAGGGCAAGCGCCAGCAGGATCAAGAGAGCATTGACACCGATAAAGAACCAGCGGGGATAATTTTTGTCATTTGCATAGCTATCGGAAAGCTTCCGATAGGCTACGCCACCGCGAACCCCTTGCCCGCTTTTGGGGAGCCCCTTGCGGGAAAAATCCGAGTTATTATCATGATACGCCATCATTTTCCCTCCCTTTTCGACTTACCCGAACGGGATGCACGGGTGTGATAATCAAGCTCCGCGGTCGGCTTTCCGAACTCCTCATGCTCGATGACTCTTTCGCGACGGTGGCGACCGTATCGCATTGCAGCGGCAATCATGGCAGTTGCCGCAAAGAAGGCGGCAACGGTGGCATAATCGTACCACACGTAAGAGAAAAATCCAAAGAGGGTCAGCGCCGATACCATCACAATGCCGATAAAGGCAAAGAGTGGACGGTCCTGCTCCTCCGATATGGCAAGCACCGAGAAGCAGTTTTGCAGCATAATGAGGAAGAAAAGTGCCGCAACCACGATACCGAAAATACCGTAATCCACAAGCAGGAACTGCCAATGGTTATAAGCATTATAGGCAAACGCCACCGAGGCATCGACATAATAGGGATGCAGTGTGACAAGCCCGTTATGTCCCGCACCGAAAACAAACCTTATGACGCCGTCAAAGCGCGTGAAGGCTCCGTTTTCACTACCGAAAAAGATACGCGATACCACGCTGTTACCGCTCGCGCGAAGCGCATGGTAGGCGGGATCGGCAAGGTCGCCAAAAACGCCGAAAACATGATTACGCACGGTATTTGGCAGCAATACGAGTGCGCCCGTCACGGCGCCGCTGCCAAGAAGAAGCAGCAAAAAGCTGCGGCATTCATATACCAGCAAAAATACCACCAACGCAAGCGCAAGCGCCAGCCAAGCCGAGGAAACAAAGGTCAGCACGGCAGTGCCGCCGATCAGCAGGGCGGCTGTGAACATCGGCAGTCGGTGCCGCTTGCCGGCAAACGGAATGGCGGGCACCACAAAGGCAAAGGCAATGATCAAATAGTAGGCAAACGACACGTGATCCGTAAAGCCTGCGGTCACCGAGCCGCCGTACAGCGCAATATCAAAAAATGTTGCGTCCTCATGCGAGAGCAGTGCCAGCACCAGCTGCGCGATGCCGACCAGAGAGGCAAGCGATGCCGATACCGTCATGGTAATGCGCGAGGCACGCATCCACTGCGGGGTGGAGAGCACATTTACCATCACAAGATAAGCAAAAGCAAGCAGAATCTTGAGACAAACATCCAGCCAAACATTTGTCGGGGAGACCGAATATCCCGATAGGAAAAACAAAAGGATAAACAGCAGCACGGGAATATCCTGAAGCTCGATCCTAAATGAACGGTTACCGCGCAGTAGCTTGCCGATATAACTGACCAGCGTAAGCAAAAGGGAGGCAAGGGGCACATAGTCATTCCCGACAAGCAGCTTGGAAAATGGCAGGAAAAAGAGCGCCAGCAGCAGTCCCGCCTCGGGTACGGACAGAACGATCAGTGCAACCAGCAGGCAGAACACGATAGAAAGGATCGACAGGGGGGTGATAAGCAATCCGAGCGCTGCCACAAAAAACGCCAGCAGCGAGGCGAACAAATAATGCTGTGTGCCCTTCTCCCGTGCCTCCTTGACAAGATCATCGGGCACACCGAGCACGCGGAAGAGCAAGGTGCCGAGCAAGGAATCCTGCCGCAGGGATGCGCCGAGAGAGCGATCGGAAAAGAGCAGCAAAATGCCGATAAAAAGCGCGATGCCGCCCGAGATCAGATGAACCCAGCCGACCGCTGCACCAAGCGAAACAAATAGAGAAACGCCGTACAGCGACACCCACACGGCACCCAAGACCGTGAGGAAAAAGCCATAGGTACGCAGGCTGCAGGAGGAAAGCACCGCCAGCACCCTTCTGATCGCGCCCGAAAGAATATTTTGCTCCATGGCGCATGCCAACGCACGACGTACCGTATAGCGACGTCCCACACGCACACGCTCCGCCTTTTTGCGAGAACCGCGGCGTGTACCGGTTACCACGCTGTTACAGGTGGCATAGGAGGTAAAGAGCTTGCCGATAAAGCTGACAGCGATCAGATGATAGATGAGACGGCTGAATCGAGTCCAAAATCGCCCTGCCGTGCTTTTGCGTGCTTTCATTCTTCCCTCCTCCTTTCTGATAAGTATTGCAATTTTTATTTCTCAAGCAGATCCGGACGCAGACGCGCCGTCTCCGCGCGCGCCGTTTCCGCGCGCCATTTTTCGATGTTGGCGTGATGCCCCGAGATCAGTACCTCAGGTACACACCTGCCGTGAAATTCAAATGGACGTGTGTATTGGGGATATTCCACCAGCCCCGAGGAAATGCTTTCGTTTTCATAGCACTCGGGCGCGGCAAGCACCCCGTCAACCAAGCGCGCCACTGCATCTGTCACGATGCAGGCGGGCAGCTCGCCGCCCGTCAGCACAAAATCACCGATCGAAATTTCCTCATCCACGATCTCCTCAATGATGCGGGCATCCACGCCCTCATAGTGACCGCACAGGATGATGAGCTGGTCAAGCCCCGCCAGCGCCTTTGCCTTTTCCTGGTTGAAAACTCTGCCCCGCGGGGACATGTATACCACGCGACGGCGGGCATTTTCCTCACTTTTGGCAAGAATATCAGCATAACAATCGTAAATGGGCGGTGCCATCATCAGCATACCCTTACCGCCGCCGTAAGGCGTGTCGTCCACACGGCGGTGCTTATCCTTGCTGTAATCCCTGATGTTATAGGTGTTCACCGTAATGGCGCCGCTTTTCTGCGCCCTGCCGATGATGCTCTCGCTCAGCACACGATCCACAAATTCGGGAAACAACGTCATAATATCAAATCGCATCTCAGAACATTCCTTCTATCGGTGTGAGGGCAATGCCCCTTTCGAGATCGACCGAGCGCACAAATTCTGCCACAACGGGCACCATTGCCTCGCCCTTATAGGTTTTGATCACGTAGATATCGGTCGCCCCCGGGTGAATGACATCGGAAAGCACGCCCAGCTGCTTGCCGCTTTCGGCATCCAAGACCGGCAGACCGATCAGCTCTGCCACCAGCAGCGCACCGGCGGGGATCTTCAGATCGGCACGCTTGGCATAGAGCACGCGACCGCGAAGGGCATCCGCTGCCTCCATGGTGGTAACCCCCGCAAGCTCTGCGCTGACAAAGCGCCCGCCGAGCACCGCCGTGCGGGTGAGTGCCACGGGCTTCATCGCCTCGCCCTCCTTAAAATAAACGGTGGGAAGCGCGGCAAAGACCTCGGGGCTGTCACACCACGGCTCGATCTTCACGCCGCCGCGGCAGCCGTGTGTATTGATGATTTTTCCGCATTCGGGATATTCGATATATGCCATACTACACCTTGTCCATTTTAAAATTATTATAATTATAACATATAGTACTTATTTTTTCAACAGGAAAAACCGCTTTTTCGGGTCAGTTTTCCTTTTTTTCCTTTTTTTGAAAAATTTTACACGGTAAGGCTTGTAAATCGGGAAAAAAAGTGCTATAATAGATGAAAATATTTTTACTCGGAGGAACACAATGGATATTTGGGTTACAGTCGGCATGGTTGCCGTTGTGGTCGTTGTATTTTACTTCTTCGGCATTCGCCCCCAGAAAAAGCAGGAGCAGGCTATGGCACAAATGCGTGACAATCTGCAGATAGGCGACGAGATCACCACCATCGGCGGTATCATCGGCAAGATCGTGAGCATCAAGGAAGAAACGATGATCATCGAGACAGGTCGCGATCACACACGCATCCGTCTCCTGAAAAGCGCCGTTCGCACCGTTGATGTGCACGCAGAGGAGCCGCAACAGGACTAATTTTATCCCCTTCCACATAAGATGTAGCAAATACACCTTGTGGGAGGGGATATTTCTATGAAGATCAAAAAAAGACGGGCGGCAAGGCGCCAGCATACCGCCTCGCCCGATACGGTCAGCTTTACATCGGTGCTGAAAAGCGCCTTGCTCGCCATGCCCATCACCATCGCCTGCGGCATGCTGCTGTTGCTCCTTGCCACCGCGATCCTGCTGATGACCAGGGACCCCGATCGCTATCACACCGCGGCAGGGCTTGTGCTTATTTATCTTACCGCGCTCATCGGCGGCGCGGTTGCCACGCGGATGCATCGACGCCATGCGCCGCTCTTTTGCGGAATGGCGGAGGCGCTCCTTTTGCTGTTGGCTTTGCTCTTTGTATCGCTCATTTTACCCGAGAGCGGGCACACCTATTCAGGTGCGCTGCACATCGGACTCCACGCCCTGCTCTTTCCCGCCGCTTTGGTGGGCGCACTGCTTGGCGCACGCGAAAAAAAGATAAAAAGCCGCCGCGCGCACCGCAGGGCAAGATGACCTCAAGAAGCCTTTTGCTTCCATAAAATCCACGTATCGGACGTACGTGCTTCCCACACGGCTTGCTATTCCATAGCCTTCTCGGTGGGGGACAGCTGCCGCTTGATGCTTTGTGGCAAGATCGGAAAAGGCTACCTGCAACAAGCAGGTAGCCTACGGCTCTTTTTTTATCCTCTGTACTTTGCCACAATGGCAGCGGTCTCGCTTTCACTTAACGGACGTGCCTGTGCAAAGGCGGCATCTGCCAGTGCACGCCAAAGCCCCGCGCGCCGCTCGCGCGGGATGGTCGGGTCACCCTGCACGGCGGGGCGCAGTTCTGCCAACCAATCAAGTATCCTATCGGTAGCATCGGGCAGATGCTGCTCGATCTCCTCACGGAGCTTTTTTGCCACTGCGGGGGATGCCCCTGCCGTGGAGATCGCGACAGTAAGCGCACCGCGCCGAATAAGCGAGGGAAAAATAAAGGTGCAATACCGGCGCTTATCCTCGGTATTGATCTCGATGCCGTGTGCGCGGCAGGTAGCAAAAATGTGCGCGTAAAGCCCGCGATCCGTGCCAACATCGGTCACAAAGACAAGCTTGGGCTTTTTTTCGGTCAGCTGCTGCTCAAAACAGTCAAAATTACGGCATACGGTGGTGATCTTCCCCGCCGCCTGCAATGCTGCAAGCTCCGCACAGAGCACTGGCGCCAAAACCGTGATATCGGCTCCATACGGCAACAGCCTTTGCACCTTGGCGGCGGCATGTGCGTCACCGCCAAGCACCAAAACCGCCTCACGCTCGATATCGGTAAAGCAAGGAAAATAGCTTGCCATCAGCCGCGCACCTCCTCGGTGTCACTTGCCTTTCGGTATACACGAATATCCATTTGCGCCTCGCACGTGAGATGCGAAAGGGCTGCAAGGCGCGCCTTACCCTCGGCAGCGGTGCGGTAATAATAGGGGGTCATGGCAAAAAGGCTCTCTATGGCGGGCGACTCAAGCTCCATGGAAAAATCCAGCACCTCGGCAGAAATCTCCCGCATGGCATCGGGCAGATCGGCGCGCGCCTCGTTTTCGCGGGGCGTATCGTAAAGCACGCGCTTGAGCGAGAGCAGATGATCTCTTCCCGCGCCCGCCGCGATCAGGATACCGCCCGGCTTCAGCACGCGCAAAAACTCCCGCTCGGCAATCGGCGCAAACAGACTGACCACGGCATCGACCGAGGCATCCTTGACGGGCAGCGTGTAAATGCCCGCCACGGCAAAGAGTGCCTCAAGCTCCGCACGCCGCGCAGCCCTTGCCGCGGTGCGCACACCTCGCTTGGAAAGATCAATGCCAAGGGTGCAAAAGCCCGCCCTTGCCATATGGCAGGTATAATACCCCTCGCCACAGCCCGCATCCAGCACCACGCAGCCCGCGGCGTGCTCCTGCAAAAGCTCTACCACACGGTTGGCAAAGGGGGCATAGTGACCGCCCGAAAGAAATGCCGTGCGCGCGGCGATCAGCGTGGTATCGTCTCCCCCGCCCGCCGCTTTTGCCGCCGCAAGATTGATATAGCCATCGGCGGCAAAATCAAAGCAATGGCGGCGTGCGCCAAGGCAAAAAAGGCTGTTATTCTCTTTGCTTGTTGCTGCACCGCACACAGGGCAACGCAAAATATCCATCCACCACATAATAACTCCCAGGCAAAAGCCCCGTAATGGGGCGTGATTTTTGTTTTATTGTAGCACATTGCATGAAAAAAAGCAAGGGGAGCGGGTCGGGGATGCGGGAGGGAGCCCCCTCCCCTACGGGATATTGCGTACAGGGTGCGTTTTTTTAAGGAATGAGCAAAGGAAAAGAGCAAGGGTAAGGGCGGTTGCCTTTACTCTTGCTCTTTATTTGGATACGTGAAATGCTTATATGCGCTACGATCTGTTTTGTTGGCAGGGGTGGGATCAGGGCTCGTTTTTTACCAGCGGCAGCTCGAACCAAAATACACTGCCCACGCCAACAGCGCTATCCACACCGTAAAGTGCGCCGTGCGCCTCAAGGATCCCCTTCACGATCGAAAGCCCGAGCCCCGTGCCGATCACGGCGCGGTTGTGTACCTTATCCACGCGATAATAGCGATCCCAGATGCTGTCTATCATATCGGGGGCAATGCCCTCTCCGTCGTCGGCGACCGACAGACGCACACTCCCCTCCTTCACGGTGATATTCACACACACGCGCAGGCTCTCACCCGTATAGTTCACGGCGTTGTTGATGAGATTGTAGATCACCTGCAGGATCATGCCGCGGTCGGCACAAACGGGTGCCTCCCCCTCAGTATCAAACAAAATGCGATAGCCGTTGTGGCGGATCAGTGTTTCATACCGCACCATGGTATCACGCGCAAGTGCGCTGAGATCAAAGACCTCCAGCTCGGGCTTTTTGGTGCCAGCCTGCAGCTTGGAGAGATCGAGCAGGTCGCTGACAAGCTCCGAGAGACGCGTGGTCTCGTCAATGATGATCTGCGCATTTTCGGCATTGTTTTCGCCGGGCAGATCGCGCATAATCTCGCTATATCCCTTGATCATCGTCAGGGGCGTGCGCAGATCGTGCGAAATGTTGGCGATCAGCTCCTTTTGCAGATGGTCGGTGGCACCGATCTCACGGGCGGCAAAGTTCAGCGTTTCTGCAAGCTCCTCTACCTCACGGTAGCCCTGCCCCTCAAAATCGGCAGTGTAGTTCCCCGCCGCCAGCTTGGATGCCTTTTGTGTAATGGCGGTCAGCGGTGTGGCAATCACACGGGAAAGCACCAGTGCGAAGATCAGCGCCGCACAAAACAGGAAAAACGCCGTCCATAAGAACTGCACCTGCAGGGTGTTCACGGTGGCACTGACAGGCGTCAGCTCACAGTCCAGCAGAACAAAATACTCATTGCCGCCTGTCTCAAACAGGCGCACGCAAATGGCGTTTACAGTGTTGGCGGGATGATGAATACCCGGCAGATAAAAATCCTCGCCCTGCTCCTCCACAAAATCCTGATCAAATTCCATACGCTTATCGTATACGCCGTCATTTTCACGCGCGTGATCGTAAAGATCGGCAAGCAGGGTGGGTGAGAGATGGTGTATCATGCAATCGGCACCCACATTGGCATCGGCAACCTCCTTTGCCAAGGATGCGGAGACCGTGAACACGCGAATGCAAATAGCCCTTTTTTCGGCAGTACTCTGCAGCTTCTCGGCAAAATTCTCCTGCCCGATATAGCTGCAGATCTCAAGATAAGCATCCTCAAGCTCGGAAAACTTTTCCTGCTCATAAAAATAGCTGAGCAGCTTGATCTGCAGTACCCATATGGCAACCAGGATAAGCGCGGAAAAAATCACAAGTGCAGCAATAAGCTTAGCACGAATGCCTACATGCCGCTTATTTTCACGCGATACCGCAGCAGAGATCATTTTTGCTCCTCAAAGCGGTAGCCGACACCGCGTAATGTTACAATAAAGGTGTTATACTTACCAAGGCTCTTGCGCAGGAGCTTGATGTGCGTATCCAGCGTGCGCGCATCGCCAAAGAAATCGTAGCCCCACACCTCGCTGATAAGGCGCTCGCGCGTGAGTGCCACATTGCGGTTGCGCAGGAGGTAGAAAAAGAGATCGTACTCCTTGGGGGACATCTCCACGCGCTTGCCGTCAACATACACAATGCGGGCGGTAAGATCTACGCGCAAGCCGCCGTTATCAAACTCCACGATCTGATTTTCGGTTTGGCTCTCGTCCTCCCGACGCTTTACGCGCTTCATCACCGCCTCCACGCGCAGCATCAGCTCGCGGGGCGAGAAGGGCTTGACCACATAATCATCAACTCCCAGCTCAAAGCCGTTGATCTTATCGTACTCCTCGCCGCGTGCGGAGAGCATGATGATCGGTGTTTGCTGGGTCTTGCGGATCTCACGACAGGCGGAAAAGCCGTCACGCTCGGGCATCATGATATCAAGAATGATGATATCAAAGTCCTCGTTGCGCGCCATGCGCACCGCCTCCATGCCGTCAC
>CAZOWH010000011.1:0-20315 GCA_964583425.1 uncultured Lachnospiraceae bacterium | reverse complement strand
GTCACCTGCCTCGGTTACGGTATGTCCCTCAAATTCGGCATATTTGCGAATGATGGAACGGATACGGATCTCATCGTCTACAACTAAAATGTTATACATCTCATGCTTCCTTTCAAAAGTCTTATCAGTTAAAATTTACACTTGAGCTCTCGGGGATATATTCGATCAGCGTGACGCTTATGGTTTTTGCCTGATTGTTGCGGTAAACGGTAAGGGTGATGGTTTCGCCGATCTCATAGCTGCGCACAACACGCTTGAGCGCGCTGACGGTGGAGACCACGGTATCCTCTACCTTATAGATCCAGTCGCCCGCCTTCAGCTCGGAATCACCGCTTACGGCATAGACATAGGGCATATTAACATATTGGAAATAGCTGACCTGCATCGAGCTGTCCACAATGGTGGCGCCGATGGCGGGAATGCCGGGAATATAACCGTAATCCAGCAGATTATCGATCGAGAGAATGGCGGTATCAACGGGAATGGCGAAGCCAAGCCCCTCTACGCCCGTGGCGGAATATTTGGCATTGACAATGCCAATCAGCTCCCCTGCCATGTTGAAAAGTCCGCCGCCCGAGTTGCCCGAGTTGATCGCGGCGCTTGTCTGCAGCAGCGTCATCACGGTGCCATCGTCCATTTCAACCTCGCGCTCGAGCGCACTGATGATGCCCTCGGTCACGGTGCCGCCCAGCTCTCCCAAGGGATTGCCGATGGCAAACACATCCTCACCGTAGGCAAGCGCCGAACTGTAGCCAAGCTTTGCCACTGTGAGAGTCTCCTGCGGGGTGATCTTCAAAACCGCAATATCGTTTTCCTCATCGGTGCCGCGCAGATGTGCCTCATAGGTATTGCCGTTCGTGAGGCGCACATAAATATTGCTCACGCCCTCGATCACGTGATTGTTGGTCACAACGATGCCGTCGGCGTGGATGATCACGCCGCTGCCCGCGCCTGCCGTCAGCTGGCCGCGGTTGGAGATGGTGGTGGTAGAGATCTCGACCACCGAATTGCGCACGGCGGCAACTGCGGCAATGCGTGTGGTGGCAGCCGTGCCCGCAGAGCCGTTTGTGGAGCCGATCAGCCCCGTGCCGTCGTTTTTATTGATGGTCACAGCGGCAAAATCATAGGTTTCAGCACCCGTTGCCTCATATACGGTTGAATTACCCGTGCTGCTGCCGGATGAGGTGCCGGGCAGTGTTACACCACCGTTATCGTTCGGGACGCTCGGCTCGTTGGTATCAAGTCGGTCATTGATATAATTGGCAATAAGGTATCCGCCAAGACCCATAACCGCGGTAAAAAGCACACAGACCGCCACGATCAGCGATATCAACGCCAGCTTATTGCGGCGTGCACGCTTTTGCTCTCCCGCACCTGCGGTGCCCAAGGGTGTAACAATGGGGGGGTACGTATTGTTTTGATAGGAAACGCCGTACCACTGCGTGGTGGGCTCCTCCTGCTGTGTATTGGCTTGCGCCGCGGCTTGATCGATATCTGTCCCGGAGTCATTGCTGCTCTGCTCGTTTTTCTCTTGTTCAAAATTAAAACGATCGAATTCGCTCATTTGTCTGCTCCTCTCGGTTTTATCAGCCGAATTTCTCCGACTATACTGCTTCCAGTATACCCCTCTTATGTGAAGATTTCATGACATCGTGGCAAAAATGCACTGAAAAGCGCCTGATGGTCCTTTTTGGGCATTGCAAAACAAATTTGAATTTGATATAATTATTTTAATATAGCTTAGAAAGGCGGCAAACATATGGAAAACACGGTAAAAGCACTGCTCGGCGCGCGGGGGATCAGAAAGGTGGCACCCGTGCCATTGGGGGAGCTGACAGTCACGCGCCCTTATCTTTTGACGCGCCACGGGATCGAGACCGGCACTGCTTTTATGTTTGCCGTACCTTATTATACCACACTTTGTGATGATCCTGCAAGAAATATTTCGGTTTATGCGGTCTCCCGTGATTATCACCGCTTTTTTGAGGCGCTTTTTGCCGAAATATTGCCGATCCTGCGAGAAAAATTCCCCGAAAACCGCTTCGCGGGCTTTACCGATCATTCGCCGATCTCCGAAACGGAGGCAGCGGTAAAGGCAGGACTTGGCTGCTTCGGCTGCAACCACCTGTTTCTCACAGAGGAGCACAGCTCCTTTGTGTTTCTCGGGGAGATCATTACCGATGCGGTTTTGCCCTGTCTGCCACGCGAGGTGACGGTCTGCACCGTCTGCGGCGCCTGCCGCCGTGCCTGCCCCGTGGAGCTTGACGTCACAAAATGTCTCTCTGCGCTCACGCAAAAAAAAGGCCTGCTGGACGAGGCGGAGCAGGCGACACTGCTTGCCCACGGCTCGGCGTGGGGCTGTGATATCTGCCAGCTGAGCTGTCCCGTGACCGTGGCGGCAAGGACGGCAGGCACACTGTATTCGAATATTCCCTTTTTTAAGGAAAACGCGATCGCACACCTCACCGCCGCGCAGGTTGAGCGCATGTCCGACGAGGAATTTGCCGCGCGCGCATACAGCTGGCGCGGGCGCGCGGTCATTTTACGCAATCTTGAGCTATTGGAAAGAAAGGAGCAGACATGATACGGTTTCTTTACGGTGCCGATGCCGTCAAAACACAAGGTGCTCTGCTCAGCCATATTGAGGAGCACATAAAGGCGGACGAGCGGGCGATTTTACTGGTGCCCGAGCAGGAGACCGTGACCGCCGAGCGACGCATGGTGGAGCTGCTTCCCCCTGCCGCACAGCTGATATTTGAGGTCTCTAACTTTACCCGCTTTGCCAACCGCACCTTCCGCACGGTTGGCGGACTCTCTTATCGCTATGCCACCCCTGCAGCCTGCGCACTGCTGATGTGGCAGAGCCTGCGCGCCGTAGCACCGATGCTGAAGCAATACGGCACGCATGCCGCGCGCGATATGAAGCTGACCGAGCGCATGCTCTCGGCTGCGGCACAGTTCAAGGCGTATTGCGTGTCGCCCGAGGCGCTTGCCGAAGCAGCGGAAAAGCTATCGGAAAACGACCCTTTGAAGCAAAAGCTGACAGATCTTTCTCTGGTGCTTTCCGTCTATCAGAGCGCCCTTTACAGCCGATTTGACGACGTGGCGGACGACGTATCGCGCGCCACTGCGCTGATTGCGGAGCACAAGCATTTGTTTGCCGACACGCATATCTATATTTCCTCCTTTACCGACTTTACCGCACAGGAGCTGCGGCTTTTGAGCGTGCTGATGGAAACGGCGGCAAGCCTGACAATTGCGCTGCCCCTTGCCGCACACGATGCCGAGGGCATTCATCTTGCCTCCGCCACGGCAACAGCCAAGCGGCTCATGCGTCTTGCGCGTGAGCGCGGCGAGCGCATCTTTTACGAAAGCATCCCCGCGGACAAGCCGAGGACTGCACTTGACTATATCCGCCGCGATCTCTTTGATATGAACGCCGCGCCCGCCCCCGTAGGGCTGGCAGAAAACGGTGAGGTGACCCTCACGGTGGCAGCAAACCCCTATGAGGAGGCGGAATACGCCGCCACCACGATTGCCCGCGCCGTGCGCGAGGGCGCGCGCTACCGCGATTTTGCGGTGGTGGTGCGTGATGTAAAAAGCTATATTGGCATACTTGACGCTGCGTTTGAAAAGGAGGGCATTCCCTTTTACCTCTCGGAAAAGACCGATATCACGGTGCGCCCCCTTATCAAGCTCATTCTTTTTGCCCTGCGCATTGCACGCTACGGCTGGCAAAAGGAGGATGTGGTGGGGTATCTGAAAACGGGGCTTTGCGGCATTGCGCCCGACGACATCAACTTTTTTGAGGAATACGCCGAGGTCTGGCATATTTCGGGAAAGCGCGCATTTGAAAAGCCCTTTACCATGAACCCCGACGGCTACACCGAGCGCAGCTCGGCGCGCGCTGCGCGCATTTTAGCGGGTGCCAACCGCGCCCGCGCCGCCCTTGTACCGCCACTGACCGCTTATTTTACGGCGCTTGAGAGCGCCGCCACCGCCGCCGATTTTGCGGCGGCGACCTACGACCTTCTCCTCTCCCTCGGTGTGCCCGAGACCATGAAAAGCCGTGCCGCTACACGGCTTGTGGCGGGTGAGCGACGTGAGGCAGAGGAGGAAACGCGCCTGTTTGGCGTGGTGGTGGATGCGCTGGAGGCGCTTGCTGACACCTTAGGTGAGGAGCCGCTTGATCTTGCGGCATTTTCCGATGCCCTGATGCTGGTCTTTCACAGCACCGATATCGGCGCGATCCCGACCTCCTCTGATGAGGTGATGATCGGCTCTGCCGCCACGCTTCGTGCGGCACCGCCGCGCGTGGCACTGGTGCTGGGGCTGAATGACGGCGCATTCCCGCTTGCCGTCAGCGACACGGGGCTTTTGTCCGATGCCGAAAAGCGCCGCCTTGCCGACCTTGGCATGGAGCTTTCCGCCGATACGGCGACCGTTGCCTCGGACGAGCTTTTTTACATACACCGCGCCTTCTCGCTCCCGCGTGAGCGGCTTTTCCTTTCCTACACCAAGGCGGGCAGTGACGGCAGCAATACCGAGCCCTCGATCGCCATTACGCGCATTCAGGCACTTTTCCCCACCCTGCAGGTCACCGATTTCGGCGCCCTCCCCGCCGCGGATAAGATCTTCTCGCGCATGGCGGCGTTGGAGCACCTGCGCGAGGTAAGCGAGCCCGAAAGGCAGGCGCTTTCCCGTCTCCTGCGCGAGGACCGTGAGACCGCCGCGCGTCTCTTACACCTGCAAACACCCGTAAGAGACCCCGCGGCAAGCGTGCCGCAGGAGACTGCCGCGCGGCTCTTCACGCCCGATGCCTTTAACCCTACAGGTCTCGAGCAATTTGTTTCCTGTCAGTTTGCCTACTACTGCAGCAAAATCCTGCGCCTGCGCGAGGAGCCGACCGATACGCTGGATGCAGCGGCGGTAGGCACGTTTATGCACTATGTGTTGGAAAACACCGTTGCTGTCATAACCAAGGGCAACAAGGCGTTTGCCGACTATACCGAAGCCGAGACCGACGAGGTCGTTACCAAAAGCCTTGCCGAATACCGTCGGTATCTGGTGGAGGCAGGGGGTGGCATTACGCCACGCGCCGAAGCACTGCTGACACGGCTTTCCTCGCTTGCACGCATTGTGGTGCGCGCCATTGTGGCGGAGTTTGCCGACAGCGACTTTGCCCCCGCCTTTTTTGAGCTTGACCTCAAAAAGCAAGGTGCGCGTGCGGATATCACGCTGGAGGACGGCACAAGAATTCCGCTTTCGGGCAAGGCAGACCGCGTGGATTGGTATCGCGCCGAGGATGGCGAGGTCTATTTGCGTGTTGCCGACTACAAAACAGGGCGCAAGAGCTTTAAGCGCGAGGACATTGAAAAGGGCTTTTGCCTGCAAATGCCGCTTTACCTTTATGCGCTATGCAGCGGCACGCACCCGACTCTTGCGAAGGAGCTGGGGCTCTCTCCCGACACACGCTTTCACCCCGCAGGGGTCACCTATCTCTCGACTGCTGTGGGCAATGAAAACACGCCCGCGCGCATTGAAAAGAGCGAGGCGATGGAAAATGCCGCCTCGCGCCTGCGGCGCGAGGGTCTGCTGCCCGACAGCGAGGAGCTGCTGACCGCCATTTCAAGATCAAAAAGCACCGCCGTGCTGGGCGCGGCACAAGCGCGCCGACAGCGCCTGACCTCACCCGAGGGCTTTGAGGCGCTTTTTGCGGAGCTTGCCGACACCGTTGGGCGCATCAGCACCGAAATGAAGAGCGGCTCTGCCGCCATTGCCCCCACCGCACACGATGGGCGCACGGCATGTAAATTCTGCGCTTATGCGGCAGTCTGCCGCGCCGCGCAAAAGAACAAGTAAAGGAGGATACCGCATGGCACGTATATGGACACCCGCGCAGCAAGCTGCAATCAACGAGCGGAGCCGCACCCTGCTGGTATCCGCCGCCGCGGGCTCGGGCAAGACCGCGGTGCTGACCGAGCGTATCATCCGCACGCTCTGCGACCCGGAAAGCCCCACAGATATCTCCCGCCTGCTGGTGGTCACCTTTACCCGTGCCGCCGCAGCCGAAATGCGCGCACGCATTGCCAAGGCGCTGGGTGATGCATTGGCGCTTGACCCCACCAACGCCAATTTGCGGCGGCAGCTGATGCTGCTTGGCAGCGCCAAGATTTCTACTATCGATTCCTTTTATCTCGACCTGGTGCGCGCCAACTTTGAGGCTGCCGGCTTCTCGCCCTCCTTCCGCATGGCAAACGACGGTGAGCTGCTCTCCCTTCGGCGCGACACCATGAACGCGGCGATCGACCGCATGTACGCCACCTGCCCCGAATTTATCACCGTTGCCGACCTGTTTTCCGACGTGCGCGCTGAGCAATCGCTGACAGAGAGCCTGCTTGATCTTGCAGAAAAGCTTGAAAAGCTGCCCGAGGGCTATGGACTGCTGCTGCGCTCCGCCACCGAAAACGAGACGCTTTACCGCGCTCCGTTTGACAGCCCGCTTGGCAAAACGCTTTATGGCGCGCTTGCGAAAACAGCGGAGGACGGTATTAAGCTTTACAGCGGCGCCCTTGAGCTCTGCCGCAGCGAGGCTGCCGCCGCACAGCTGCAAAGAAAATTCGGCAGCGCGTGGGGCGAGATGCTGGAAATGCTGACCGAAGTAAAGGCAATGATTGACAAAAAGGATGCCGACGGACTGGCGCACCGTCTGCAAGCCCCCCTTACCTCCCGCGTGAGCTCCGCCAAGCTCCCCGATTGCTCCGAGGAGCTGAAGACCGCCGCCGAGGCATGCAAGGTCTTTCGCGAAAAATGGCGCGGCCGCGCCGCGGCGCTTGGCGTATTCAACATCGAGGAGATCCGCGCGGGCGGTGCCGAGGCGGGCGCAATCCTGCGCCTCATTTACCGTGTGCTCACCGATTTCGCCAAGCAGTACACTGCCGCCAAGCGCGAGCGTGAGGTAGCGGAATTTTCCGATGTTTCACGCGCCGCGCACAAGCTGTTGGTGGGTGAGGACGGCAAGCCTACGCCCCTTGCTACCTCGCTTGCTGCCTCCTTTGACGCCGTTTACATTGACGAATATCAGGATGTGGACGCCATGCAGGATGCCACCTTCCGCGCCATATCCACGCCGCGCAACCGCTTTATGGTGGGTGATATCAAGCAAAGCATTTACCGCTTCCGCGGTGCCGACCCCGATGTGTTTGCCGCTTACCGCCACGCCTTCCCCGATCTTGAAGATGCGAACGATAACGCTGCCGCTGCAACGGTATTTATGTCAAACTGCTTTCGATGCGACGAGAATGTGATACGGTTTTCCAATGCCGTTTCGGGGTATTTGTTCTCGCGCACAGCAGAAAGCATCGGCTACCGCACCGATGATGATCTTGTATTCAGCAAGCAGCCGCCCACCGACCCCGCAGGGGCGCCGAAATGCACCGTAATGCTCTTTGACGACAGTAGCGAGGAGGCAGAGGGCGGCATGGAGGGGAGCGAGGATGCCAACAGTGTGATCGACGATGCAGAGGCAAAAATGATCGCAAAGGAAATCAAGCGCCTGCTTGCCGGTGAGACCAAATCCGACGGCACACGCATTACCCCCGGTGACATTGCGGTGCTGGCGCGCGGCGCGGCGTTTGCTGCCCCGCTTGCAAGGCACCTGAAGGCGGCGGGGATTCCCGTCAACGACACCTCGCGGGAGAACTTTTTTGAAAACCCCGAGGTGCTGTGCATGTATTCGCTGCTGGCGGTGATCGACAACCCGTTCCGCGATGTGTATCTTGCAGCAGTCATGCGCTCGCCCTTTTTCGGCTTCACGCTTGAGGAACTTGTAAGGATACGCGGCGCGGCAGATGCCTCCTATTCCCTTTTTGAGGCAGCACAGGCAGCAAGCGAAGACCTTGCCGACGGAGAGCTTCGCCGCCGTTTGGTAGAATTTCTCGCACGCATTGCAGAATATCGTGAAAAGGCAGAGCTGCTGCCCGTAGATAAGCTCCTGCGCTATCTTTACCGTGACACCGCCGTGCTCTCCTTTGCGGGTGACAGCACGGGGGAGGACCTTTCCGACCGCAGCAAGCGGCAAAACCTGCTCCGCCTTTACGAGTACGCACGCTGCTTTGAGGCAGGCGGGTTTAAGGGGCTTTACCGCTTTGTGCGTTACGTGGAGGACATTATGCAAAACGGCACCGAAATGCCCGTGCCTGAGGGCCCGCGCGACGCCGTTTCACTGATCACCGTGCACCACTCCAAGGGGCTTGAGTTCCCTGTTTGCTTTGTTGCCACCACGGGCAAGCTCTTTAACGCAGATGATCAAAGAAATCAGCTGCTGATCGACGGAAAGCTGGGCTGTGGCACACGCATTCCGAACATTGGTGCCTTTTCCCGCGCCAACACCTTTGCGCGCGAGGCGATCAAGGAGCGCTTAAAGCAGCTCTCACTTGAGGAGGAGATGCGCGTGCTGTACGTTGCAATGACACGTGCGCGTGAGCGACTTTATATCACGGCAAAGCCGCGCTACGGCATCCAAAATATAGAAGCACATATCGAGCTTGCCAAATGCCCGCTGACCCCGTATTTTCAGCTGACGGGCAATTCCTATATCGAATGGATCCTGACAGCACTTGAATTTATCCCTGCGGATAAGCGAGATTTTTATGAGGTGCGCTTGGTGCGACCCGCCGCGCTTTTGGCGGATGCCGCCGACACCCCCGAAGAAAAAGCCGACGGGACAGCCACGGAAGACCCCGCGCAGGAAAAGGAGCTTGAGGCGCTCAGAGAAAAATTCTCGGCGCGCTTTGATTTCACCTACGGTGCCGCCCACCTCTCGCACCTGCCCGCAAAGCTTTCGGTCTCGCGGCTCTCGCCCGAGGTGCTTGACGTATACGATAACGAGGCGGCAGACGAGACCGCCCTCACCGACCCCGATGTAGAACGCCTGCTGCACACCTTTGAACGCGCACCGCAATTCGGCGGCGCGCGTGCGGTCGCACACGATGCGGCGGCGCGCGGCACAGCAACGCATGAGTTTTTGCAGTTCTGTGATTTCAAATTTGCCCAAACGGGGCTTGAAAACGAGCTTGATCGCTTGATCGAGGCGCGCTTTCTCCCACCCGAAACCAAAGAACTGGTGCGCCTGTCAGAGCTTCGCCGCTTTTTTGAAAGTGATTTTTACAGGGCAATTTCAAGGGCAAAGGAGCTCCACCGCGAAACGCGCTTTAATCTTTTCTTGCCCGCCGCCGATTTTACCGAAAATGCCGAGCTGAAGGCGCAGCTGGTGGGCGAAAAGCTGCTGGTACAGGGTGTGATCGACCTGTTTTTCGTGGATGAGGATGGCAATTTAGTGCTTTGCGACTACAAGACCGACCGCCTACCTGCCGAAGCCTTGAAAAGCGCCGACCGTGCCGCCGCGTTCTTGTTTGAGCGCCACGGTGCACAGCTGACCTACTACAAGCAAGCCCTTGCCGAGATCTGCGGCAGGGCGCCCGATAAAACGCTGATCTATTCCCTGCCGTTCGGTGAGGCACTGCCCGAGCCGTAACGGGGTGGCACGGCGACCGCACCGCTTCATGACGGACGTAGACGTATCGCGGATCACGGCGGCACCAAGGCACCGCCCTACGAGGTATGTGCGTACACGGTGCGCAAGAGCTGCATACATCGCGGATGCGGGGCATTCGTGAATGCCCTCTACCGAGGATGCGCCTTCAAAGGGCAATCTATTGCGCCTATTACAAAGCAGGTTCAAATTACAAACAGGCGGTCGTGACCGAGGTCATGACCGCCTGTTTTGGTTTTGTGTTATATGTCGCACTCCGCGCGAACGGTGCTGCCTGTGGGGGTGCGGGTGATGACAAGCTTCCCGGCAATACGCTCGCGGAGCTCGGCTACGTGGGAAATGACACCCACAGTGCGCTTGCCGTCGGAAAGACGGACAAGCATTTCCATGGCACGCGAGAGTGTAGCATCATCAAGAGAGCCGAAGCCCTCATCGATAAAAAGCATATCAAGGCGCACGTTGCCGCTGCTGCTTTGCACCACATCGGAAAGCCCCACGGCAAGTGCAAGCGATGCCATAAAGCTCTCTCCGCCCGAAAGCGTGCTGACGTCACGCCATCTGCCCGTGCTTTTATCGAGCACCTCAAGATCAAGCCCCGCGGCGCGGCGCAGGTCAGCCGCGCCCTCGCGGCAACGGAGTATGAAGTTTCCGTCCGTGAGGATCTGCAGGCGGCGGTTTGCCGCCACCACGACCTCCTTGAAGTAGTAGCGCTGCACATAGCTTTCAAGCGAAAGCTTTTCGCGCCCGCCGCTCCCCTTGCCGCCCACCGTGCGGCTGACCGTTTCAATAACGCCCCAAAGGGCATTTAATTTCTCGGTCTGTGCCACAATGGCCTCCAGCTCGCGCAATGCGCGGGTATTGAGCGCCTGCATGCGCTCCTTGGCGGCAAGCATCTCTGTAAGTGCTCTCAGCGCGGCATTCTGCGCCTCACGGCGCGCGCTCATCTCCTGCAGGTCTATTGCCTCTCTGCCCCCGACCGCACGGTCAAGTGCGGCGATCTTGCCGCTTGTCAGCGTGGCGTTATCATCGGCTGCACGCAGTGCATGTTGGCGCATTTCAAGCTCACGCTCACCGAGGAGTGCGGCACGGTATGCCTCAATATCCACAAATTCGGCTGCCTCCAAATGCGCAGCGAATGCGGCGTGTGCCTCCGCCGCTTGCGCAGCCGCAGCGGCAGCGCGTGCAGTCTCTGCTCTTGCGGTGGCGGTGGCTGCGGCAAGTGCCGCACCCGCGCTTGTATGCGCCGCGGCGGCAGCCTTCAGTGCACGCTCAAGCGCCGCACGGCGCGCCTCGGCCTTCTGCTTGTCCGAAGCAAGCCGCTCTGCCACCTCGGGGGTGTTCTCCGATATGCCCTGCCTTTGCAGTGCCTCCTTGGCAGCACTTACCTGCTCTGCCGCCGCACGCTGCTCGGCTGCGGTCTCGCTCCGCTTACGCTCACCGGCGGCACGCACGCGCTCCGCCGCCTCCACACGCTCCTTGGTAGGGGTATCCGCGGTCACTTCCGCGGGGGCAGGATGTGCACACGAGCCGCATACGGGACAGGGGGTGCCCGCCTGCAGTGTGGCGGCAAGAATGCCCGCTTGCCCGAGATAATACCGCGCACGCAGGTCGGCACAGGACTCCTCTGCGTGCTTTGCCGCAGCAACTGCCTCGGTCAAGGCAGCATTGGCGACCCGCAGGCGCTTCTCCGCGCCCACAAGAGCCGTCAGCGCCTCGGCTGCCGCCTCAAGACGGCGAATATCGACCTCCAGCTGCGGGATCTCGGCGCTTGCCAGCTCGGCTTCCCGCAGCGCGGCATCGGCGGCGTTTGCCTCGATTTTCTTTTCCTCCTCTGCCTGTGCCGCGCGGGCGGCGCGCGCTGCTGCCTCCTCGGCGGTCCTTTTTGCCTGCTCTGCCGCACGCTCCTGCACGCGAACACGCAATGCCTTTTGTGCCAGCAGGAGGTACACACGCTCCCGCTCACGCTCTGCCACCGCCTCAGGCGTCAGCTCCTTGGCGGCACGCAATGCCGTGAGCTTGGCAATATTTTCATTGAGCTCCTCGCCCGCCCGCAGGGCAACGGCGTTTTCCTCGCACGTCGCGCGAAGAGCCTTTTCCCTTTCCTTCATTTCGGCAACGGCGCGCTCCTGCTCCTCACAGTAAAGCATCAGCAGGCGGGCAAGCTCCTGCGGGCTTTGTGCGGCATTTGCCTTGGCGCGCAGAAAGATATCAAGACGGGCATCGTCGCCCGCCATTTCAGCCGATGCCGCCACCAGCTTGGCACGCTCGGCAAGCAGCTCTCTTTCCTTGTTACAATTGGCGGCACGCTCCTTTAAAAGCTGCTCGGCACGGGCATAGATCTCAGTGTGAAAGAGGTGACCGAACATTGCCTTTCGCTCGGCGCTGGAGGCATTGAGAATGCGCAAAAAATCGCCCTGCGCGATCATAACGGTTCTTGAAAATTGCTGTCTGTCAAGCCCGATGATCTCACAAATACGCGCATCCACCTCATCAATGCGCGTGCGCACGCGGTCCTCGGTCTCCTCGATCAGCATTGCCGAGGCGGGTGAGACCGTGGTACCCGTGCCGCGCACCTTGGGGCGCTCAAACTCGGGACTGCGCTCAACCACATAGCGGCGCTCACCCTGCATAAAGGTAAATCTCACATAGGTCTTGACATCTGCCCCCGCAAAATCCGAGCGGAAGGACTTGCCACTGCGGCGCTCCTTGCCACCGCTTGCCTCGCCGTAAAGTGCAAAGGAGATGGCATCAAAAATACTGGTCTTTCCGGCACCCGTTTCGCCCGTCAGTAAAAAGAGCTTACCTGCAAAGGGGGTAAAATCAACGGTGGTAAGATCGGCATAGGGACCGAATGCCGACATTTCAAGCAGGATCGGTCTCATTCCACCACCTCCGCTTCCTTTAAAATATCCTTCATGAGCGCGAGATGCGCCTCGGTGGGTGCTGCGCCGTTTTGCGCCTCGAAGAACTCGGCAAAAAGCGAGAGCGGATCGCGGCTCTCGATCCCCTCGGCGGGGGAAATATCCTCCTCAAAGGCGGTATGCCTGTTTTCCACGGCAAAGCGCATGAGATTGGGGTAGACCGTGCGCAATGTGATGCGCGCATCGGGCGCAACGTCGTCATCGGTCACCACGGCGCGCACGTAATCCTCACTGTAGGGGGCGGACATCAGCTCTGCCATGCTGCCTCGCACCTCGCGCATTTCGTGGATCGGAACGAGCGGCAAGCGGCGCGTCAGGACGCCCGCCTGTGTGACATCAAGCAGCACCGCGCTTTTTTGCTGCCCCGCCTCAGAAAAGGAATAGCAAAGGGGCGAGCCCGCATACACGACCTTACCGAGAATAGCTTGTGGGCGGTGCAAATGCCCCAGCGCCACATAGTCAAAGGGCGCAAAAAGCGCGGCAGGCACGGCATCCACCGTGCCGATCACGGGCAGCTCGCTCTCCGAGGTGGCGCTGCCACTGGCAAAAAGGTGTGCCAGCAAAATATTGCGATCGGCAGCGGCAAGATCGATATTTTTCAACAGTGCCTCCAGTGCTTCTGCGGAGCCCTCAAAGTGCTTGCCGTCAAATAAGGGTGAGAGTGCAGCGGGGCGAAAATGCGGCAGCAGGTGAAGCGCCACGCGGCAGCCCTCATCCTCGAATATAACGGTCTCCGGTATGGAGTCGCACTCCCCTGCCACATAAACGCCCGCGCCGCGCAAAAGCCCCGCGCAAAAGGAAAGGCGCTCGGCACTGTCGTGGTTGCCCGCGATCATCACGGCGGCAATACCCGCCGCATGCAGGCGCTCGAGAAATGCCGAAAGCAATGCCGTTGCCTCGGCGGGAGGCACGGGGCGGTCGTAAACATCACCCGAGATCAGCACCGCCCGCACCTGCTCGGCAATTGCCATATCGGCAACGGCAGCAAGAATGGCGCGCTGCTCCTCCAGCATGGAATATTCGCAAACACGCTTGCCGATGTGCAGATCGGCAATATGTAACAGCTTCATAATACTTCCTTTCAAAAATGACTGCCCCGCGGGGCAGTCATCCTTTATGCTTCAAATTTAAGTGGTGCCAGCAGGTGGGCGACCACGCGATCCCACGTAAAGGCATCCGTATCAAGCGCTGCGTCAAGGGCAGCGTAGGTCTCCCTTACGCGTGCGGCAACGGGATCGATGCGCTGCTCGGTCACGGTGGGCAAATTGACATACTGTGGCAGGGCGGGCAGCTTTGCCCTTGCCGCAACCGCCAGCATGCAGGAAAAGTCGATCTGCCTTTCCCCCTCAAAAAGACTGTCTACCGAAAGAGAAAATCCGTCACCGTTACAGAAAAATGTGCCGCGGAGCTCCCTTGTACGGTCGCCCTGTGTGAGCGAAAGCAGATATGTATCCTGCTTTTTATCAAGCTCTATCCTGCCCTGCCAAGCGGCTTCCGTGCCCTCCGCGCCCGTTTGCGTGTAGGTAAAGTCGGCGGCGTAGGCGCTCCAGCCCTCCTTGATCGTCTGCAGCGCAAGGCTGTGCTTCACGCCTCCGTACGCCACCGAAAGAAAAAGCGCATCCTTTTGTGAAAGATCGAGCGTAAGATCGGCGCTCCGCTCCCCCGATCGGTAGGAAACGGCAAGGGTATCGAGCGTTCCCGTCAGCTTTTTGACGGCGGCGTTCACCTCAAGCGTAAAGGGCTCTGCAGCATCAAGCTCCGCGCAAAGCGCCTCGATCTCGGCGTTGTTGACCAGCCAATTTTCGGCAATTGCCGTCCATTCGGTTGAAACAATGCCCGCAGTGGCGCTTACCATGGCATCATGCGTTTTTGCCACCTCGCGCACGCGGCGACAAAGCGCCTTATCCGCCACTGCCTTGGTCCATGTATCGCGCAGCACACGGGCGAGCGTGCTGTTATCCACCAACAGGTAAATATGCACCTTGCCATCCTCCGAGTAGCGTGTATAGCGCGCATGCTCTGTGAGATATTTTAAAAAGCTTTCAAAGTGCTTGTCAAGCAATTCGGCAATATCGTCGGCGGAGGTATAAAGCGAGAAAAAGCCCTCTACCAGGGTCAGCACCGCATTGGCACTTCTCTCTCCGATCTCGGGCACGGCATAGGCAGTGCCGCTGTTGTTGCGAAAGATCGAATGCTTTAGGTCATCCTCCAGCGTATCAAGATCAACACCTAAGGTGGTGGAGCCGAAAAAGGCATCGGAGACTGCCACAACGGCTTCATCCGAGAGCCAAAGCTTGGCATCATACGTCTGCTCACCAATGGAAAGCGCGGTATCCGATATTATTTTGCTGTTTTCGGCATCAAAATACACGGTAGCATCGACATCGGTGACGCCGCCAAGTGCCTCCTCCCCCTGCCAGGAAAGAGAGATCGAGCCTCCTGCCAGCGCTTCGGCAAGCAGTGCCGCCATCTCACCGCCAATGCTTTTTTCAAGGCTGCGCTCGACAGCGGATTTGAGGTAGATCAGCGGTCGGCTTTGCGAGGCGCACCCGCCAAGCGGTGCCACCAGCAGGCAAAAAGCCAGCAGGACCGATAAAATACGAACTGTATGCTTCACGGAAAAGCTCCTTTTTTAGTAAAATGGGATCACGGTAGGTTTATTATAATATATATTTGGCGATTTGTCAATCTGCCGCGCACAAGATGCGTGCCGTGCCCTCCCCTCCGTTGTTGTGCACATTGCACAACAACGGAGGGGGATTATAATTTAAGTGTTGACATTATATCAACATCATGCTATAATAACAGTGCAACTCCACACAATCACCAAAGGAGGAATTTTTATGAAGACCAAACGATCCTTACTGTTGATCCTTGTTTCTGTGCTGCTGCTTCTCTCCCTTTGCCTTAGCGCTTGCTCGGGCACTGTGGGCGAGAAGGGTGAGAAGGGTGACCCCGGTGAGCAGGGTGAGTCCGGGCAGGACGGTAAAACGCCACAGCTTCGCATCAACGAGCAGACAGGCATGTGGGAGATCTCCTACAACAACGGTGGAAATTGGACCTCGCTTGGCGTCAGAGCAACCGGAACCAACGGTAAAGACGGAACCAACGGCACGCAGATCACGATCGGCGAGAACGGCAACTGGTTCCTTGACGGCGTGGATACGGGCATGAAAGCCGATGCGACCCAGGAAAGCAAGGAATTTATCCCCGTTCTCCGCTTTGCGGTGACCAGTGACCTGCACCTGCGCTCCTATGAGGTAGAGAAAAACGATTATAACAGTCACGAAATGCTTGCAAATCTTTACTCCACCGCTTATGCATATAGCGAGTCGCAGCCTTATAACCAGCTGGATGCCATCTTTTTTGCGGGCGACTTCACACAAAGCGGCTATGACGACGAATTCAGCGACTTCTTTACTTATGTCAACGCAAACACCAAGGAGGGCACCGTGGCGCGCGCCGTACTCGGCAACCACGAATTTTACGCAACCAAGTATGACGACGGTACGACCTCCGATATTCGTTACAGCGACACCTCGGTTGCCGCAACCTTCAAAAAATACATGGACTACGGCGGATATGACGAGGTGGATGCCCATCTTGTGATCGACGGCTATCATTTCTTAGTGCTCAACACCAACCGCTATGCCTACGACTACACGGGCTCGAAATTCAGTCCCGATAAGCTTGCGTGGCTGGAAACCGAGCTGGAGATCGCCGCAGCCGACGACCCCACGGGTAAAAAGCCAATCTTTGTATTCCAGCACATGCCCGCCACGGGCACGGTAAACGATGCTTCGCAAAAGTCGAGCGACGATTACCTTGAGGATATCTTCAGCAAATTCCCGCAGGTGGTTGACTTCTCGGGTCACACGCACTATCCCATCACACAGCCGCAGTCGATCTGGCAGGGCGGCTACACCGCCATCAACACGGGCTCCCTTGCCTACCTCAGCGTACCGATCTCGGGACACCCCAGCTATGACACGGCAGGCGTGCGTGCCATAAGCAACAGCGGCGCGTGGCAAGCAAGCGGTGGCGAGGAGGAGATCCGTAACGCAGGCCTTTACTACTTCGTGGAGGTAAACGCCGAATATGAGATCCGCTTGGTGGTCTATAACATCTACAGCGACTCGGTACAGGCGATCATTTCCATTGGCGGCGTAGGTGATGTTTCAAAGTTCACCTATACCGATCACCGCAAATACCTCTCCGCCGAACCCTATTTTGACAATGAGGCTGTGATCACCGCCGAGTTCATTACCAATGACTATGCACAGCTGAAAATTCCACAGGCAAGCTGCGAGGATGGTGTCAGCAACTATCGCGTAGAGCTTTATCAGGGCAGCAAGAAGGTCTCCACCACCTATCGCCTCTCCTGCAGCTTCCTTGGCTTTGCCATGCCCTCCTATGTAACGGCTCCCCTCAACAGCCTCACTCCCTCCACCGCTTACACAGTAAAGGTCATTCCCGTAAGCACATGGGGCAAGGAGGGACGCGCGCTGACCTATTCCTTCTTTACCAATGCCTCCAATACGGATGTGGCAGCCGATGTTCTTTCCACACAGTTTAATCTCGACGGCACCGCCACCAATACCATAACGGGTGATACCCTGCATACCGCAGGCGCGCCCGAGGTCGCCTATGACGAAACGCTTGGTCGCAACGTGGCAGAGTTTAACGGCAGCAGCGGCTACGCCTTTACCGATATGTACGACAACTATTCTCGTTTGACAGACGGCTTCACGCTTGAGACCTATGTGTACCTTGACAAGCTGCCCTCAAGCGGCACGATCTGCCCCGTTTCCAACATGGAAACAGGCGGCTTTGGCTTCCAGATCAAAAACAGCGGCAAGCTGGAGTTCTTGTGCTACACGGGCAATAAAGCTTATGAGCGCACCTCCGCTACCGTACCCGTTGGTGAATGGGTACACGTTGTCGGCACCTTTGACGGCAGCGCGCTGAAGCTTTATTTCAACGGGCAGTTAGTGGGCACACAAGCCACCACCAACAGTAAGTTTACCCTGCCCATCAGCGGTGCGTATTATTTGGGTATTGGCTGTGATTCCTCGCCCACGTCCACCGAGATATATGGCGGTCTCAGTCATATGACCGGCAAGCTCGCTGCGGCAAATCTTTACAGCGATGCGCTGACCGCCGCAGAGGTAATGTCACTTTACAATTCATACTGATAAAAAACGCACACACCGACCGTAACGGGCGGTGTATAAGTAAAACAGGCATTGCGCCACACGCAATGCCTGTTTTACTTATTCCCCATATTCCTCTTGAGAGATCACCACAAGTGCTTTGGCGAGGTTCCCTGCCGCTGTACCGAGAAGGAGCGAGAGCGCCGCCAGCAGTGTAGCTGCGGTGCAGAGCCTGCCGTAGGTCTTGACAAACGCCAACAGCAGATACAGCAGCGTCAGCGTGCCGTTGATCTCGCCGAGATCGATGTGTGCGCGCATATCCGTGGCAAAGAGAAGCAGTATAAATGCCAACACATGAAATACGGCGTAGCATGCCAGCATAACAATGGGAGCACGGCGCAATGCCTTGCCGGTACGCTTAAAGCCCTTACGGATATGCCGCTTGGCGGCAACCTTAGCGGGCTCTGCCAAAATAAAGCGCAGTGCAGCGGGGAGCGCGAGCACGGTGCAAAGCAGCAGCAAGGGCACCGCCACCAGCGGAAAAAGACCCCAAAGCGCCCGCACCAGAGAAAAAGCATAGCCTTCACTGAAAATTGCCTTGATAGCTGCAAAATGCGCCCCTGCACTTTCCGTGGCGATAAAAAACATATCAAGCAGGGTGCCCTGCGCTGAGGTCGTAATGAAAAGCGCCGCAAGGGGCAGGAGGAGTGCAGCGAGAGCGCAGACCGCACCCAACACGCGGATCGTACCCACACGGGGACCCAGCAGGCGGTAGGGCACGGTGAGATAAATACCGTTTCCGCCCGCGGCGCGGCGTATGGCACGCACAGCAGGCAGCATTACGGCAAGCGAGATGCCGTATATCAAGATCACCTCAATAGAAAGACCAAAGCCACCAATGGCGGCATCTGCCGCCGCAGGACCACCGTTTGCCATGTGATAAGCACGGAAGGAAAGATCTGCCGGCAGGGGGGCAAGTGCGGCAAAAAAGCCGCCGTAAACAGCAAGATCGGCAATTGCTTGCAGGCGCAGGAGCTTGCCTGCCGAAAACAGGATCAGCATGCCGCACAGGGCACTAAGGCACGCCGATATCACAAGGATCAGGGCGGGTGCCACAAGCGCGCCATAAGCATCGGGAGAGGCAAGAACGCGCCACACGGTGAGCGGCTCAAGAAGCAGCTCCTCTCCCCCTACCGTAGCGGTAAGCACATCGGAAATGGGGTTTGAGGAAAAGGCAGCATCACAAAGGCGGGAGATCAGCAGTGCAAACACCGAGGTGCCGCCCGCATCTGCCTCTAATACCGCGGAATAGCGGACAAAGGCATCCACAAACAAATAAAGCAGCGGCAAAAAGAATACAAGTGCAGGAAAAAACACCTGCCGCATGCGGAGCTGCACGGGCTCGCGCGAGCGGCGCATTTTTTTGCGCTTTTCCCTCCCCTTCTCTTTCTCGCTCTCGCATGACACAAGCGCCGTTTCATACGCGCCTGCGGGCGCTTCGGCGGTCTTGGCGGCATCCTGCTCTGCTACACGGGGCAAGAATGCCTGTGCGGGCGCGGGAGCCTCGGGCGACGACTGCGCGCCTTGCGTGGGGACAGCGGGTGCATCAAATACCTCGCTGACCAGCGGTGCACCGCAATGGGTGCAATACGAGCCGCGGCACTCTGTGCCGCATACCTTGCAGATCATATCCGAGCTCCTTTCCAAAAGTAAATTGACAACTACATTTTATTTTAAGCAAAAAGATATATTTTGTCAAGCGGCAAATTCCCCAAAGGGCGCTTGGAATACTGCAAATTTCGACTAAAAAAACATTTTAAAAAATATTTCAAAAACCCCTTGACAAGTGGCTTGCTTTTTGTTATAATATCAAACGTCGCCGCACAACATGCGCTCGATGCTGCTATAGCTCAGTCGGTAGAGCACGTCATTGGTAATGACGAGGTCATCGGTCCGAATCCGATTAGCAGCTCCATAACAAAAACCCCGCCAATCGGCGGGGTTTTTGTTATGGAGTCGCTCCTCGGCACGAGGAGCGATATGGAAGGTGACCTCGCACGCGAGGGCGGAAGAAACTGCTTGTCGGCTAAACGCCGCCATTTTGCTAACGCAAAAACGCGTTCTTCTATGCCGCAAAAAGCATGAAATTTGGCAGTTCCTACAAGCCGCTTGCGACGAGAATGGGAGAATTTGCTTGGCGGCTACACCTCACCACCCGCCACGCGGGAGCCTCCCCTCAAGGGGAAGCCTAAAAATGCATACATCATGCACATTGTGATACCATTGCGAATGCGGGGCATTCGTGAATGCCCCCCACTAACAGGGGGGCATTGTTCACGCAAATCATAAATGCGACACATCACACGAGAAAATTTTAAGTAAACCTCGTTGACAGTTCCCCACATTTATGTTATACTATAATGTAATATTTATTGCTATCACTCACGGAGGTTTTATCATGACCGAAAATCACGAGCTTCCCAAAACCTACGCCCCCGGCGAATTTGAGGAGCGCATTTATAAAAATTGGTGCGAAAAGGGCTATTTTACCCCCAAGATCGACAAAAAGAAAAAGCCCTACACCATTGTGATCCCGCCCCCAAACATTACGGGACAGCTTCACATGGGTCACGCGCTTGACAATACTTTGCAGGACATTCTCATCCGCTACAAGCGTATGAGCGGCTT
>CAZOWH010000010.1:8147-23106 GCA_964583425.1 uncultured Lachnospiraceae bacterium | reverse complement strand
CGCGCATATACCAGAATAGTTTTGACGCTGCGAAAAGGACCATCGGTATCCTAAATACAGCGGTTTTTGTAATCGTAGCGTACAAGATTGAAAAAGGAAAGATCCCACGCGTCAAATCCTGCGCCGCCAATCAGATCTACCGCTCTCTCATAACCGCCGAAGCGGGAGGCAGAGCCGATCTCTGTTGCGGGTTTCACGATGCTTTCTCTTTTAATTGAAGATTATAGACATCAGCACTTGCTTTGCGGCGCCTGCGGGCAGGCGGAACATATTGCTTTTTTCCTCAATTGCGGAAACACCTTCAAAGGATGCCATGCCGTACCAAGGCTCCACACAAACATAGGGTCCACCGTTTTGTGAGGACCAGATGCCCACATAGGGCGCGTTGCCGTAGGAGACCGTAACGCTGTGTGCCCCCTTGTCGGAGCGCAGCGTAACGCTATCCGACATACCCGACAGGAAAATACCGTCAACAAGGAATAGCTCATGGGAAAGCGGAAGGCGCTTGCTATCCTCAAGATAGTAGGGCATGCGCTTGCCGCTATCGTAAAATTGCTCGGTAAACACCACGGCATCGGGGCTGCAGAGCTCGCCGAATTCAAGATAATAATCGGTGTACTCTCCCTCGCCGCCCAGCGGCACGTTAAAGCCGGGGTGACCGCCAACGGTTGCGTACATCATCTCGTTGCCGTTGTTTTGCACGGTGATCTCGCAATCCAGCTTATTTTCCACCAGCTTGTATGTCACGGAAAACAGAAATTCAAACGGATAGCAGGCACGTGTTTCATCGTTCGGTGTAAGGGTGAGAGTGAGCGCGGTATCACTCACTGCGCTTGCCGTAAACACGGCCTTTGGTGCAAAGCCATGCTTGGGCATCGGGTAGGTCTTGCCGCGATAGGTGTATTTCCCCTCGTACATGCTGCTGCAGATGGGAAAGAGCCAAGGTGCGGTGCGCCCCCAATAGGTAGGATCGGCTTGCCAAAAATATTCACAACCATCAGCATGGGAAATGCAGGAAACGGGCTCTGCACCCACATTGGAGATCTTGACGGTCAAAAGATGATTTTTCAAGGTATAGATCATAATTTCATACTCCTTTGCAGCTTTTAAAAACATTGTATCACATTATCTGCGCTTGTGCAAGCAAATAGCAGAAAAGTTATAAAACGCAAAGATCATCGCTGATCGCGCGGCGTGCGCCCTGTGTACTTTTTCACAACACGGCTGAAATAATTGATATCGTCAATGCCGACGGCGCTTGCCACCTCACCGACGGTGAGGCTTGTGGTGGCAAGCAGCTCAAGCGCCACATCCATTCTGATCCTCAATAAATAATGCTTAGGCGCACAGCCCGTGCTCTCCTTAAACACATGCGCAAAGCGCCCTGCACTGAGGTGACACATGGCGGCATAAAATGCCACATCATGATTTTCGGCATAATTGCGGTGCATGTAGCGCACCACCTCATTGATCTCGTGCTCCAGCGCCCCGTTTGGCGTCATGCCATCATATGCGGCGATACGTGCCGCCTCGGCTAAAAACTGTAAAAAAAGAGCGGTGGCATTTTCCTGCCAATAGGGCTTTTTGAGGCGGAAGGCATCTACCGTATCTCGAAAAAGGCGCTCCAGCCGTTTGGTAACGCCCACATAGGTCGCGCGAGCCGAAAAAACGCCAAGCGTCTCCAAAATTTCTTCACACGCCGTGCCCGTAAAGTGAATGTAAGCCGAAACGGTGTCGTCGGATGCGGCAAAGGCGTATTCCTGCCGCTCGTGTGGTCTGTACAGCACGATATGCCCGGCACTCACTTCCCTCTCCGTGCCATTCTCGATCACCCGACAGCGTCCGTGCATGATGTAAAGCATATGATAATCCACACGCCCCGCGGCGCGCAGCATATGATATTCTCTGCCCGTAAGATGTTGAATGTTACAGCTGTTGATCTCTAAAAATCGGCTCGACAGCCTCTCACTGCTGATCTGCATAGCATCACCTCGCTTTTATTGTATCAAAAAAGCCACTGATTGTCAACAGCAGTTTTGTGCTATAAAACGGCAGTTTCATGGATACAACAGGCAGAAAACTTGTGCTATACTGAAAACACGCACGATGTGCGATCTCATGATATTGAAGAGGATACATGTATGTTGAAATTTGCTGTGATCGGCTACGGAAACCGTATTGGCGGGATCGTTGACAAGCTGGTAAACAGCGGCGAGGCGCGCCTCACCGCCGTAATGGATACCGATCTTGAGGCGGTACGCGCCAAGGCCGCAGAAAAGGGATATGAGAATGTACGCTTCTATACCGACGCCGAGGAAATGCTGAAAAGCGAACAGCTTGACGGCGTGCTGATCGGCACGCGCTGCAACCTCCACACCCATTATGCACTGTTGGTTGCAAAATACGACCTGCCCTTGTTTCTCGAAAAGCCGGTATCCACCACCGAGGAGGATCTTGCCCGTCTTACAACCATTGCGGATACCATGAACGATAAAACCGTGGTCTCCTTCCCGTTGCGCACCTCAGCGCTCTTTTTGAAGGTAAAGGAGATCGTGGATTCGGGAAAGCTTGGCGGTGTGGAGCATGTACAGGCTTATAACAATGTGCCCTATGGGCGCGGCTATTTCCACAAGTGGTACCGCGAGGAAAAGGAAACGGGCGGGCAGTGGCTGCAGAAGGCAACACACGACCTTGACTATATCAGTCATCTGCTCGGCGATCTGAAGCCCGTTCGCATCTGTGCCGCAAAATCGCAGCGCGTGTTCGGCGGTGAGGAGCCTGCCGGCAAGCTTTGTGCCAATTGTGACAAAACCAAAACCTGCCTTGAAAGCCCCTATAATGTAAAGAAAAACGGAGACCGTTATCTGATCGGCCCCTATTGCTGCTTTGCCAAGGATGTAACCATTGAGGATAGCGGCAGCTGCATTCTCGAATATGAGAACGGCATGCACGTGGTCTACACGCAAAACTTTGTGGCACGCAACGGTGCGGGCAAGCGCGGTGCGCGCCTAATCGGCTTTAAGGGCACGCTTGAGTTTGACTGGGTAACCAGCACGATCCGTGTATTCCGTCACCAGGAAAACATCAATGAGGAGTACAAATTAAACGGCGCCAGCGGCTCTCACTTCGGCGGCGACCAAAACCTTGTGGAAAACTTTATCGACGTGATGAAGGGCGTTGCCACATCCGAGGCTCCCCTCCTTGAGGGAATTTTCAGTGCCAAACTCTGCCTCGCCGCAAAAAAATCCTCAATCGAGCATATTTTCGTGGAGCTGTAATGCAAAAATTGCACACGATAGGCAAAAATTTTGACCAAGCACCAAAAAAGGACCGCAGCGAGCTGCGGTCCTTTTTTGGTTTATATTATGCTTCAAAGCGGAAGGATGCCGTTAAAGCATCTTCACTGTTGGCACCGACAAATATATCAAACTCACCCTGCTCGACACCATATGTGCCATCTGCGGTGTGGAAGGCAAGATCCTCCTCGGTAAGGGTAAAGATCACCGCCGCACTCTCGCCCGGCGCAAGCTCAAGCTTGGCAAAATCCTTCAGCTCCTTCACGGGGCGTGCCACGCTTGCCACCTTATCGCGGATATACAGCTGTACGATCTCCTTGCCTACGCGGTCACCGTTATTTTTCACGGTAACCGCAACCTCCAGCTGCTCACCCGCACGCATGATATCGGTGCTGAGCGTGAGAGCGTCGTAGGTGTAGGTGTTATAAGAAAGTCCGTATCCGAAGGGATAGAGGGGTGCTACCGGTGCATCCATGTAGCGCGAGCAGTAGCCGCTCTTTGTGATCTCCTTGGGATTTTTGACAGGACGCCCCGTGTGCATATGGCTGTAATAAATGGGACATTGCCCTTCCACATACGGGAATGTCATGGAAAGCTTACCGCAGGGGTTTGCTTCACCAAACAGTAAGCGTGCCACGGCATTGCCACCCTCAGTACCCGGTTGCCATACATAAAGCATAGCGGGCGCCAGTGCGGCAAGCTCGGTCAGCACCAGAGGTCTGCCGCCAAAGAGCACCACGGCGGTGTTTTTGTTCACATGCAGCACCTCGCGCGCCAGCTTCATTTGTGCGGGCGAAAGCGTCAGAGTGGCGCGGCTGTTGCCCTCCCCCGTATGCATCTGATATTCGCCAAGGCAGAGCACCACGGCATCTGCCTCTGCGGCAAGCTCGATCGCCTCCTCAAGCTCGGGCACCTCGGTCTCGCCCAGCTCCCAGCTGCAGCCCTTCGTGCTAGCCACCTCTGCATCGGGCAGAAGCGCACGCACACCTGCACGTACCGTCACGCAATCCTCATCACGTCCCGCACAGGACCAGAAGCCCTTGATTCCCTGCTCGGTGGCAAAGGGGCCGATCACGGCGACCTTGCGGAGATCCTTTTTGAAGGGCAGCACGCCATCGTTCTTGAGAAGCACCGAAGCCTCCTCGGCGGCACGGCGCACAAGCGCGCGGTGTTCCGTGCACAAATGCAGTGCCTGCTCCTCTTCCTCGCTTGCGGCACGGTAGGGGTTATCAAACAGCCCCAAACGGTTTTTAAGGTCAAGCACGCGGAGGACAGCACGGTCGATCTGCTCCATGGTGATCTTACCCTCATCCAGCAGCTGCTTGGCGTAAAGATAGGTGGTTGCCGACATCATTTCGATATCGCAGCCCGCATTGATCGCCAGCTCGGCGGCATGCTTATCATCCTCTGCAACGCCGTGTCTTACCATTTCGCGGTATGCGTTATAATCACTGATCACGGTGCCGTTAAATTTCCATTCCCCGCGCAGAATGCGGTCAAGCAGCAAGCGGTTGGCGGTAGAGGGCACGCCGCCCACGGTGTTAAAGGAGGGCATGATCATTTCAACGCCCGCATCGATGCAAGCCTTGTAGCCGGGCAAGTAGGTCTCACGCAGGGTATGCTCCGACATTTCAACGGCATTGTAATCGCGCCCCGCCTCGGGTGCGCCGTATGCGGCAAAATGCTTCACACAAGCGGCAATGTCGTATTTTCCCTTCAGGTCATCCCCCTGATAGCCGCGTACAAATGCGGCACCGAGACGACCGTTGAGGTGCGGATCCTCACCCGTGGATTCCATCACACGTCCCCAGCGGGCATCGCGCACAAGATCAAGCATCGGGGAGAAGGTAACATGCACACCGCTGACCGCCGCCTCCTTTGCCGCCATGCGGGCACATTCCTCTACCAGCTCCTCATCAAAGGTACAGCCCATGGCAAGCGGAATGGGATAAATGGTACGGTAGCCGTGGATCACGTCCTGCATGAAAAGCAACGGAATGCCGTGCGGCTGTACAGCCATGGCAGCATCCTGTATCTCCTTCATGTCCTTGGCGCCGATAAAGTTGAGCACCGAGCCGCTGAGGTGTGCATCCTCCTCGGTAATGTGCAGCTTTGAGGCAGGACCTGTGATATCTGCCGTATTGTCGTGCTTGAAAAATATAGCATTGAGCTGTGTGATCTGACCCAGCTTTTCCTGTAAGCTCATTTCGGAAAGCAGCTTGCGAATATCCATATCGGTTCTCCCTTGCAAATGTATTGATCTTATTGTATCATAGCGGCATTCCCCGCGCAAGTGCGAAGGCATATTTTGAAAGTTTTTCACACCTTATCATTGCACCGTAAAGCAAAAACCCGCACGTGATGCGGGTTTTTGCTTAGATCTTATCCTTTTTACGCAAAATGCGGGAGCTGTTGAGCAGCACCGCAAACGCACCGAGATTGTGCAGCACCGTGCCTGCCAGCGCGCTGATCACCCCAAATGCAGAAAGGGTCATCATCACGGCGGTAATGCCGATGGAAAGCACAAGGTTTTGATAAATGGTGCGGCGTGTTTCACGCGCGAGCGACACCACAAACGGAATGTTCATCAAATTGTTGTTCATCAGCGCGATATCCGCGGAATCGATTGCAAGATCCGAGCCCATGGCACCCATGGCAATGCCGACATCAGCATCGCGCAGGATCAGTGCGTCGTTGATACCGTCGCCAACGGCAAGCACGTTGTGCTCGCCCTCGGAGATCTCGCGCAAGCGATCAAGCTTATCCTGCGGCAAAAGCCTTGCATACACCTCATCTACGCCTACCGCATCACCGATGACCTTGGCGGGCTCCTCGCGGTCACCCGTCAGTATCACGGTCTTCTCTGCTCCAAGCTCACGCAGCTCACGCACACACGCCGCGGCATTTTCGCGCACGGTATCGTTAAAGCAAAGCGCACCGAGCAGAACCGTATCACACGCCACATAGCTGACGCTTCCCGCAGCGCTTTCGGGAAAATCGACGGGGATGTTCACACCAACATCCACAAGCCATTCGCGGCGACCGAAGCGGTAGGTATGCTTACCATCAGCACTGACTGCCTCCACACCGCCACCAGAAGCCTCTCGCACCTCAAGCGTACGGTCAAAGGCAAGGTCGCGTGCCGCCACGCTGACCGCGCGGGAAACGGGGTGATTGGAGCCGATCGCCACAGATGCAGCAGTCGTCAGCAGCTCCTCCTCGCCGACACCGCCAAAGGGCAATGCCGCATCAAGGGAAAGCTCGCCTCGGGTCACAGTACCCGTTTTATCGAACACAACGGTATCGATCTCGGTCAACTCCTCGATAAACTTGGAATTTTTAATGAGAATGCCACGCTTGGTGGATACCGAAAGCGCCGCGATCATCGGCGCAGAGCTGACCAGCATCTGCCCGCAGGGACAGGAGACCACCAAAATGGCGATCGCCTTCGCGATATCGGCGCTGATCAGCGCAACCGCCCCCGCAACAGCCAGCACAAAGGGGATGTAATAGCCGAGAAAGCGGTCCGTGAGGCGCGACTCGGGCACCGAGATCCCCTCGGACTGCTCGAGAAGCTTCAAAATTTTTGAAAAGGAGGTATCCACATGCTCGCGCTTGACCTCCACCACGATCCTACCCGTGAGGTTGACCGTACCCGCATAAACGGTATCGCCGAGGGCAGCATGCGCGGGCTGCGGCTCACCGGTGAGGGATTTTTGATCGATATCGGTTTCGCCCGAAAGCACCACACCGTCGATGGGGATACCGGCGCCGGGCTTGATCACGATCTGCTGCCCCACCGTCAGGGTGGTCACATCCACCTCGACCTCCTTGCCGTCAACAAGCAAAAGCGCTGTTGTCTGCTGCATCTTTTTGAGACCCTCAATAACATCTCTACCGCCCATAATGCTGCGCTCCTCAAGCAAATGCACAACATTGAGGATAAGCGGAATGAGCAACGCGAGGATCAGTTCCTGATTGAAAACACAGGCGATCACCGCAATGCCGACCAGGATCTCCATGGCATTGGTGAGGTTTTTGGTAAAAATACCCTTAAGACCCGCTACGATCACGGGCACACCCTCGATCAGCACACCGATAAAATACAAGAGGCGCGGCACGATCGCGTGCTGACCCTTTAAAATGTAAGTGTAAACCAGACCCACAACCAAGCAAACCAATGTGATGATACCGCAAACGATATCTCGGGTCAGCTTTTTTCTTGCCCCGGCGGTAAGGTTATCACGCGAGAGGGCTTCGAGGCTGTTACGTCCCATATTATCAATATTTTCCATAAGAGCCTCCCCCGTTAAGGATCGATAAATATCTTATTATCCCCATCCTGCATCACATAAACCTTTTTCAGCTTTTCCATAAACGAAATGGCTTTGGCAGAATAGATACGTGTTTGTACCACCTCGGGGTTTTCCTCATATTCCTCCAGTACACCCCAGAATTCCGCAAGGTCGGCATTTGCCGCAGCAATCTGCGTGGAGTAATTGGAGTTTGCCTTGGCAATCAGGGTAGTAGCAGATGCCTCCGCCGCAGGCAACGTATTCTCGCGATACTGATAAGCACGCTCGACCAGAGTGGTAGCCTGCACGGTTGCGGAGTTGACCGATTCGTAAACATCGCGCACCTCCTTGGGCATGGCAACATCGGTCAGCTCCAATGTGGTCAGCGTAACGCCCGCACCGAGCAGCGTCAGCTTTTCGTTGGCGCGCGCCAAAACCGCGCGCGTATAGGCATCCTTGCCGTTGGTGAGAAGATTGTCCACGTCAACGCGTACCGCCTCATTCAGCATAGCTGCACTGACGGCGTTATTGATCATGGCGGAAATATCCTCCACGTAAAGCGCATAGGCAACAGGGTCGGATATCACGTATTTGACCGAGGCAGAGAGCACCGCGATGTTTTGATCACCCGTAATGACGTACCCGCCTGCGGCAGTAGAGGAGGTCGTGGTGGCGTCGGTATAATGCGTGGTCACGCTTTGCTCCATCACATTGCCCGTTGGCACCATGATCACTTCATCAATAATGTACGGGAAGGAAAACATCAAGCCCGGCTCATGCACCTGCTCCTCGTAGCTGTCACCTACCAGCTTGCCAAAGCGGAGCACCACTGCCACATTACCGCTTTCCACCACGCGAAGTCCTGAGAAAAACACGCCGATAATGACAACAATAACAAGTATCAAAAAATACTTGGTGACCGTTTCGAGAACGTCAGCAAACAATGTTTTTTGTTTCATAGGCGCTCTCCTTACGGCATCGTAACGCCGTTCTCGGCTGCAGTATCACGGATCAATGCGGAAACGGCATCAATCAGTGCCTGACGATCAGGCTCATCCAGCTGTGTTAAAATGTAAGTGAGATCATTGATCACAGTGTTGTTGCCCTCAATCTCCATATACTTCGAATACTCGGTAAGGATATTGAAGGGATACTCGTTTGCCTTCACAACCAAAATAGTGGAATTGTTCATGGAGGAAACGATGGTATCAAGATTTTTGAGGAACTGATAAAGCTCAATATTGGCAGCCTGCGCCTCGGCATAAATTCTTGCAACCTCGGTCTCGGTCTTCGCTTTGATGGCGGCGGCTTCGATCACGCCATCACCAATGATCTTGGATGCATCGGTATCTGCATCCGTGGTGATCTTATTTGCCTCCTTTTCGGCATTTGCCAAAATAATATCGATATCCTTTTCACGGTCGGCGCGCATCTGCTCAAACACAGCCGTCAGGTTATTATCGGGCAGGGAGAGGCGCAAAATGCTCACATCCACCACATTGATGCCATAGTTGGCAAGGCAGTTTTCCTGCACACGGGTATAGATTTCCTGCTGGATCTCATCGATCTTGATCTGCTCTGTCTCAAGCGATACAAGCGCGGAGAGCTCGTAAGCACCCATGGTGCTGTTGGTTGCGCTGGAGATCTGTGCTTGAATGTAGGACTCCGCCGCGCCCTGCGCACCCACGCTGTTGTGATAGAGCACGGGGTCGTCGATCTCCCACACCACATAGGATTGGATAATGATATTGCGCTTGTCCTTGGTGGTGGTCTCCAGCTTATTCGATTCCAGTGTGATGAGACGGTCGTCATAGGTCACAACGGTCTCAAAGGGCCACGGCAGCTTCATGTAAAGCCCTGCCTCCTCGGTCTCGGCGCGCACCGCACCAAAGCGCAGCACCACCGCGCAATTGCCCTCTCTTACCTCATAGGTAAAGCCAAACCAGAAAAGAACCAGCAGCACCACCGCGGCGGTCAGATATTTAGCAATTCTTGCCACCATGCCGGAGATGCCCTTCGCTCCTTTTTTCTTCGCGGGCTGCTCCTGCACGCTCACCGCCGTCTCATGTATTGCCACAGTTTCCTTCTCCTTTGGAGCGGGCGCGGGAACAGTAACGGTTTTTTCCTTTATATTTTCTTTTGCTTTATTTGTTTTTTTCTTGTTCTTGTTCATAGCTTCTACCCTCATTCAAGCACACCGGAGCCAAAGCTGCCGATATATATATTTTCCGTATTGACGCCATCTCCCACGATGATAAGATTTGCGTTCTTGTATGCATTGACCACTGCTTGCATGTACTTGTAGTAGCGGTACTGGTCGGAGTAAGCGTTATCCGCCTCCACGCTTGCCTTAAACTCCGCCACGGCAGCATTGGCGGCTGCCAATCCCTCATAATACTCGATATTGGCGATCGCCACCTCGGTATCGTGATCGACCCAAGCCCACGCCACACGCTCACCTGCGTAAGCCTGAGCATCAAGCAAGATCTGCTCAGCCTCGATCTCGGCGCTGATCAGTGCCTGATATACCTCTGCAATTTCCACGGGCGGATGGATGCTTTCCAGCACCACACTGACGACCTCAAGACCCGTGTTATATTTCTGCATATATGCCATCAGCTCCTCGCGGAAGGTCTCGGCAAACACGGCACGGTCGGTAGAGAGCATGGCATCAAGATCACTTGTGATGGTGCGTGCCGTCACGATCTCATAGGATGCCGAGCTCATCAAAAGCTCAGGGCTTGCGCTGCTCATCAAATAGCTGCGCAGGTCGGAAATGCGATACATCACACGCAGATTGACCGAAACCAGCTCATTGCCACCGCCTAACAGCAGGCGATATTCCTCGCCGCCGTGCGCCTCGGTCCAAAAGTTATCTGCCTCGCCCTCGGCAATGTAGCCGACGGTCATTTTGTTTACGGTCTGTGTGTCATACACCTCCACCTTATCAAAGGGCCACGGAAGTGTGAAATGAAGCCCCGGGGAGAGGGTCTCCTCCTGCAATCTGCCAAAGCGGTAATGCGCCCCCTCCTGATTGGAATTGACAAGCACCACACCGGTAACGCACCACAAAAGCAGCACCGCACCAAGCGCGGCATACGGCAATGCCTTTTTGATCATCTGAATGCTCCAAAGCGAGCGCATGCTGATGCCTGTATTTTTCTCAAGATATGTAAGGATGCCGAGATCTCCACCCTCCACATCGGGCGCAGGTGCCGCGATCTCGGGGGCAAGCGCCAGCTCGCGCCGCACCAGCACCACAAACAGCGAGATCAGCACGAAGATGGTTTTGTAGGCAAACAGCACCGACAGGATCACGATTAGCCACCGCGTAAAATCATACAGCCCGATCAGCTTGATCACCATACCGACCGCTACGGGCAAAATGGCAAGCCTGCCAAGCGCAAAGGCACTTTGCATGTTGCGCAAAAGCGCGATATCATATCGAATGCCTTCAACATCGTCGCCCTCCTCTGCCGCTTTTGGGGTGCGATGCTTGCACCATTTGCCAAATACGATAAAGAGCACAAACATGATACCAAGCAGCACCAATGTAAAATAACTCAGTACACCGGAATAGGTCGCACCACGCACAAAGATCCAAAAAACGATATTGACAGCCACCGTTGCAACAATCACGAGCGCGGTCAGCACCGCGGTGCGATTGCGCACAAAGAAATTGCCTATGGCACGGGCAATTCGCCCGAAGCAGGCGCGTAGCCGTACACTGAATTTTATCTTTTTGGGCTCATCTGCGGATGCTGCCCCATCGCCCTCAGCGATCGGAGCCGGCGCGGGTGACAACGGCTTGCCGCGCGGGATCAACAGCAGTAGGTTGATCACCGCGGGCAACAGAAGAAAGAACGCGAGTAACAAAAAGGGCAAATAAAACGCTTGCACATACAGCAGTATCAGCATTGCGGCGCTTGCCGCAAGGCAAGCAACGGATGCCAGCGTGACATATTTTGCCCCCGAAACACGCTTGCGGGGTTTTGGACTCATAATATACCTCCATACACAACAGCTCGTGTCAAATATGCTCATCAAAATGAGGATCAACAGCGGGATAGGCTATCCGACATTAAAATGTATAATTTATTATAACCTCTTAACCCTCATTTGTCAAGATTGCAATAAAATGTTATATTATTCCTGTTTATGTCGGTGCATCCTGCGGTAGGCGGTGGCGGAAAGCCCCGTTTGCCTCTTAAAGGTCTTCATGAAATGGATCTCATCTGCAAAGCCACAGGAAAAAGCGACTGTGCTGACGGGCAGCTCGGTGCTTTCAAGCAGCTCGCAGGCAAGCTCCATACGCTTGCGGATCACATACTCGATCACGGTTGTGCCATAGGAGCTTTTAAATCGACGCAGTAAATGAGCATGGCTGATCCCCGCATCACGGCAAAGCCTCTCAATATTAAAGGAGGAAAATATAAAACTACCGTCTATCATCTCCTTGATACGCTGCATCCCCTCGGCGCGTTCTCCCGCACAGCAGGTCTCCATAATGCGATAGAAAACCGAAAGTACACCGAAATAGCCGCATTCATCACGCAGTAATGCCTCAAACATATCCTGCAGCAAATGTCTGACACCTTGAAAGCTGCGACAGTGCTGCACGGCATTTTGCAGCGAAAAGCCCAAACGCTCACCGTACTGCGCCGCGAGATTTCCCGTTAAGTTGAACCATACGTATTCCCAAGGATCCTCAGACAACGGATAGTAACACATTTCGGTGTTGGGAGGTGTAAAAAACATATCCCCCTCCGACAGATCATAGCGCCTGCCCCCGATTTTCAAAGTTCCCCTTCCCGAAAGTATAAAATGCCACGTATAGCTTTTTTCCATATGATAGGAATACCCCGCGCGCAAAACGTGAAAATCATTGTACCCAACGCATACTAAGCAAAACGCCTCATCTGCTTTAAAACGCTTTACTAACGCAGGCTGCTCGATAAATTTTCCCATATCACATCACCTCAAAACCAGTATAACACACGTAATTTGAAAAGTAAATGATAAAAAAAGACAGTTTTTTGATAATTTTCTACATTGCACCGCAATAAAGAGCATGCTATACTGGTGGCAAGAACAAAGCGGGAGGTGTAAACAATGATTCATGCATGCGTTATCGGACTTGGCGGCCGCGGATACAGCCTGATCAAACACGTACTTTTAAAAAATGAGGAGATCAAAATCGTTGCCGTATGCGACCATTATGAGGATAGGATCGCCCGTACACAGCAAAAGATCAAGGAGCACGGGGGCGATGCCAAGGGCTATACCGATTACAAGGAGGCTCTGAATACTGCGGGGCTGAATGCCGCCTTTGTATTCAGTGATTGGAGCACGCACACAGAAATTGCGATTTATGCCATGCAGAAGGGCATTGCGGTGGCAAGCGAGGTGGGCTGCGAATACACGCTTGAAAACTGCTATCGCCTGGTGCGAACGCAAGAGGAGACCGGCACGCCCTATATGTTTATGGAAAACTGCTGCTGGAATAAAACCGAGCTGCTGGCAACCTCTATGGCAAGAAAAGGTATGTTCGGCACCATTGTGCATTGCGCGGGTGCATACGGACACGATCTGCGAGAGGAGGTAGCCTACGGTCACGTAAACCGTCACTACCGCTTTGATAACTACCTCAATCGCTGCTGCGACAATTATCCCACCCATGATCTCGGGCCCATTGCAAAGCTGCTGGATATCAACAGAGGCAACCGCATTCTCTCGGTCTCCTCCTTCGCCAGCAAGGCAGTGGGGCTGGAGGAATACATCAGGACGCGCGAGGATGCCACTGAGGAAATGAAAAACGCACGCTTTCAGCAGGGCGATATCGTCACCACCGTGCTGACCTGCGCGGGCGGCGAGACTATCCTGCTCCGGCTTGATACCACACTCCCCCGCTCCTATAGCCGCGAATTTACTGTGCGCGGCACCAAGGGGCTTTACGTGCAGGAGACCAACTCCGTATATCTGGATGGAGAAAAGGAGAACTGGAGTCCCGCAGAATATTATCGCGAAAATCTGAACAACGCCACCAAATATGAGGCTGACTTTTTGCCAAGGATATGGAAAGACGTTACACCCGAGGTGCTTGCCGCAGGACACGGCGGAATGGACTGGTTTACCTATAAAGCATTTACCGATGCGCTGAAAAACGGCACGCCTATGCCCATTGATGTATATGACGGTGCGGTATGGCAGGCGGTATCGGTGCTCTCCGAGATCTCGATCAGAGAGGGCGGCACCCCACAGGCAATGCCTGATTTTACCAACGGGCAGTGGTTTAAGCGCGAACGCCTTGATGTGTGCGAGATGTAAGGAAAAGCGCCACAATATACGATGACCGAGGAGCTTGCTTATGAAAATCGGATTTAAAATTTATTTTGAAAACAGATCCGTCTACGTATCGTGCGCAGAGCTGAAGGGCAAGACAAGCGGCAATGCTACCGTTTATGAGGCAACGGTTGACCATGCTCATGTGGTGTGGACACACACCGCTCACAAGGGCGGCATGCTGATCGATCTGACGGTATCCTCTCAAAAGCCGCTTGGGATCACGCGCATCGACAGTGTGGTTTTGGATGCAGGTGTACCAAGCCCGACCGATCACATTACGCCGCTTGGCAGATCTGCGAGGAGCAATGAGATCCGCTTTCCCCACGAGCTCGGTGTCGGCTGCGAATACTGCGAAGCCGCCGTGGGGCTTTACCGTGCCCTTGATGCCGAGGGCGTTATCGTTGCGGGTGTCGCGCCCTTTCAAAATATCTGCTCGGCGGTCGCCTTTAAAAATGCCGACGGCAGCTTTACCTTCAGCGCCAAAACCGAGTATACCGCAGGCATGCTGAGTTACCGCGAGCTGAAGACCGAGCGCGTTTATATCAATCCGAGCATTACGATCGATGCGCTCTTTACCGTCTACCGAGCACTGCTGCCGCAAAGCAGCTTTCCGATGCCCAAGCTTACCGGCTGGAATACCTGGGACTACTATTTGGACGCCGTAACAGCGGAGGATATTTTTGAAAATGTTGCCGCTCTAAAGAATATGTCCTTTGCAAGGCACCTTGATTATATCGTCATTGATGACGGCTGGCAGCGGGGCTGGGGCGAATGGGTGGAAAATGAAAAATTTGCCTGCGGGCTCAAGTCCATTGCCGATAACATCCGCAATGCGGGCTTTTTACCCGGCATCTGGATGACACCCGTCGGCGTTAAGGACAACACCTCAACCTTTAGGGAGCACAAGGATTGGCTGTGCCGCAACGAGCATGGCGAGCTTTTGCAAGCTATGGGACTGTATTATCTTGACCCCACGCACCCCGATGCCAAAAAATTCATTCTTGATAATTACCGTTATCAATA
>CAZOWH010000010.1:0-8047 GCA_964583425.1 uncultured Lachnospiraceae bacterium | reverse complement strand
TGATCTGGCGGCACGGCGACCAATTTAACGCCATAGAGGCGGAAACGTGGGCAAATATCGTTGCAATCTCGGGCGGCAACATATTTTTATCCGACAGAATGTCGGTACTCAATGCGCGCGGCATAAGGATCATTGAAAACGCCCTCAAGCTGGCAGGTGAAGAGGTGCGCCCTGTTTACTTAAACGAAGACTACCGCGCACCATCGCTTTGGATAGGCGATAAAGCACTTCTGCTTGTGAACTGGGAAGAAATTCCAAAAACCATCACCGTAAAAGGCATTGATAAGAAGCTTGTATCCGACAAGCCCTTTACACAAGAGGGAGAGACCTTAACCGTGACACTCCTGCCCCACGAAAGCTTTTCCGCTTGCTATGAGATATCGGAATCCGAACAGAACCATTAAAGGAGCCGAGCCAACACAAATTAAAAAAAGAGGATATTTCCCCCAAAGCTCTGTCTCGAAATCCAAAAACGTGATCCGTTTACCCACATATACAAAAGTCCCCAATCAGTGTGTGAACCGCACGATCGGGGGCTTTTTGTAAAGGCTTCTGTCACGGGGCACTTATCTTCACCATGCGCTGACAGCGCCTCTGTTTAAAAGATTGCTATTCGCATCAACCACTCCCCAAAGCCTCTTGCGTGCTTATGACGTACAAGGCGGGAGGACATCAACGCCAATGTCTACAGCAAGAGTCTCGGTGAGAGAAGCATTATCGCAAATGTCAAATATGATATACGTTTGCGGTCTGTCAAGCCGCTTTGGCAGCATCTCGGGCACATCGGCAAGCAGCTTCAAAAAGGACGAGAAAAATCTCGTCCTTTTTGATTGATCATAAAACTGCTTTACGGTAGGCAGCACATATCAACATCTGCATTTTTTATTCTTTCACGGCGCCGCATCCCCTGCGGGCGACAGGTCCTTTCTGCGTGCCTCACGTGCACGCTGCAAGCAAGCATGCACCTCCTCTGCCGTACAAAGGCGAAGCGCCTCGTTTGCCACAACGCGCGCCGCATCCAAACGCCACGCGCCGATCTCAGCACGTGTTTTTAACACTGCAGGTGGCGATACGCTAAATTCATCCAGTCCAAAGGCAAGCAAAAGCGGAGTCATCAGGGGGTCAGCCGCCGCCTCGCCGCACATAGAGACCGAAATTTTGGCGCGCTTGGCAGCACCGATCACACGCTCCAGTGCCCGCAGCACAGCGGGTTGATAGGCATGGTAAAGATGCGCCACCTGCTCATTGCCGCGATCCACAGCCATCACATACTGCACAAGATCGTTGGTGCCAATGCTGAAAAAATCTGCCTCGGCGGCAAGCAGCTCGGCAATCAGACAGGCAGCGGGCGTTTCGATCATCACGCCAAGCGGCGTTGCGGCATCGAATTTCTCGCCCCGCGATGCCAGCTCCTGCCGCGCTTCTTCCAAGCATTCACGCGCCGCGCGCAGCTCCTCAATGCAGGTGATCATAGGCAGTAAAATGCGCAGATCCCCGTGTGCCGAGGCACGCAGCATAGCACGCAGCTGCACCCCGAAAAGCTCCCAATGACCAAGGCTGTGTCGAATACCGCGCACACCGAGGAAGGGATTTTGCTCCCTTTGCTCGGGCAAATAAGAGATCGGCTTATCGCCGCCCACATCAAGCGTACGCAACACCAGCGGCTTTCCCTTCAAATGCATCACTGCCTCACGGTATGCGACATACTGTGCCTCCTCATCGGGTGCGGTGGGGCGATCCATAAACAAGAACTCGGTACGAAAAAGCCCAACGCCCTCCGCATCGTGTGCAAGCACGGCATCCACCTCGCCCGCACTGCCGATATTGGCAAATACCTCTTTTTTCACCCCGTCGGCGGTCCTTGTGCCGGCACCAATCAATTCGCGAAGCTGCTCCCGCTCCCTTGCCAGCGCCTCTTGTGCGGCACCAAGCGATTTCACGGTAGCCTCACCCGGCGCAACAAAAACCGTGCCCTGCTCTCCGTCCAGTGCCACCAACGTGTCGTTTTTTATGACCGTTGTGGCATTTTTTAAACCAAGCACGGCAGGCAGGCACGCCGCGCGGGCAAGGATCGCCGCGTGTGAGGTCATGCCGCCGCACGCGGCAATAATACCGCTGATGCGACCACTGTCAAGCGCTGCCGCCTGTGAGGGTGTCAGCTCCTCCACCACCAGGACCGTGCCCGCCGGCAACGCGGTAAGATCCACCGCTTTTTCCCCCTGTAAAATTGCGAGCAAGCGCCGCTCGATATCCCGCACATCCGCGGCGCGCTGACGCGTGAGCTCATCGCTTGCGCTTTCAAAAATACCGATATAGGTCTCACACGTGCCCGCAACAGCCGCCGCGGCGCTCTCACCCCGCTTGATGCGTTCGCGGATGCCCGACATCATAAAGGGATCACGCAGCATGAGCACATGCCCCCGCAGGATCTCCGCCTCCTGCCCTCTTGCGGAAAGCCTTTCGGCAAGCGCCTCGGTCTCCTCGGAGAAGGCAAGCACGGCGGCATCAAGGCTTGCCTGCTCCTTTTTTGCACCCCGTGAGGGCTCTTTCTTGATATCGGCAGTGCTCGCCTGCTGTAGCACCACAGCATGCCCAATGCCGATACCGCCCGAAACGCCGATGCCCTTTAAGATCTCCATTTATGACTCCCCAAAGCCCGAGCGGATCAGCGAGACCGCCGCCTGCAGTGCGGCTTCCTCCCCCTCGCCGTCACAAATGACCTCAAGGGAGGTGCCGCAGCGGATCCCCGCGGCAATGATATTCATCAGGCTTTTGCCATCCACTTCATTTGTGCCCACACGCAGCTTTACATCACACGCAAATTTTGCCATTTCGGTTGCAAATTTACCCGCGGGGCGCATATGGAGCCCCTGCGCATTGCAAACCGTTACCATCTCCGATACCATTTGATCACTCCTTTATCCCTCACGCGCCGCCCTTACGCGCTTTTTGAACAAACCAAGCAACAGCGCACCAACCACGGCACCCGCCGCCAATGAAACAAAATACCACAACACATTCCCCACTACAGGGAACACAAAGATACCGCCGTGCGGCGCGCGGAGCGTGCAGCCAAACGCCATGGACAGCGCACCCGCGAGCCCCGAGCCCACAATGCAAGCGGGCAGCACGCGCAAGGGGTCTGCTGCGGCATACGGGATCGCCCCCTCGGTGATAAAGCAAAGCCCCATTACATAATTAACAGGTCCCGATTTCCGCTCGGTCTCGGTAAAGCGATTGCCGAAAAAGGTGGTGGCAAGGGCAATGGCAAGGGGCGGCACCATGCCGCCGACCATCACCGCCGCCATGATATCAAAGCTGCCTGCGGCAATTGCTGCCGTGCCGAACACATACGCTGCCTTGTTGAAGGGCCCACCCATGTCGATCGCCATCATACCGCCAAGCACTGTGCCGAGCGCCACACGGCTGACGGCACCCATGGAATTGAGACCGTTTGTGATCGCGGTATTGAGCCAGCCGACCGCGGGATTGACAGTGCACATAAAAGCGCCGATCAGTGCCACACCGAAAAGCGGGTAAATAAGCACGGGCTTGATACCCTCCATGCTCCGCGGCAGATAGGACGCCGCGCGGCGCAAAAGAAGCACGATAATACCGCCGACAAAGCCTGCCAGCAGGGCGCCGAGAAAGCCCGAAACGGCGGCGCTATCTCCTGTGGGGGCGGCAAAGGTAGAGCCAACAGTGGCGATGGCGCCACCCGTAAAGCCAACCACAAGCCCGGGACGATCCGCAATAGCAGCGGCTATATATGCCGCCAGCACGGGGAGCATAAAGCCAAATGTGATCCCACCGATTCCCTTAAAAAAGGCAGCAATGGGGCTGTGTGAGCCGAACATGCTGTCAGCAGGCGCACCCGTCATGGTATCGATGAGAAAGGCGATCGCCGTCATGATACCGCCACCGATCACAAAGGGCAGCATATGCGACACGCCGTTCATAAGATATTTGTAAATACGCTTGCCGAAATGCTCGCTCTCGGTCTCCTCTGCGCCACCCGCATCGGCTGTACCGCCAAAAACGGGGGCTGTGCCCGACACAGCGCGTGACAAGAGCTCATACGGCGCATGAATGCCCTTGGCAACGCCTGTTTTGACCAACCGCTTACCCGAAAAACGCGCCATTTCCACCTCGCGGTCAGCGGCAACGATAATGCACTCCGCCGCCGCGATCTCGGCACGTGTCAGCTTGTTTTTTGCTCCACCTGAGCCATCTGTCTCCACCTTGAGTGAAATGCCCATCTCGGCTGCCGCCTTTGTCAGTGCCTCCGCCGCCATATAGGTGTGCGCAATGCCCGTGGGGCATGCGGTAACGGCAAGCACGCGAAATGCGCCGTTTTCCGCACCCGTTTTGCTGTTTTGCGCATCGTTCGTCACATACGCACGATCACCTTCACCGCTGCCGTTACCTGTTTCGTGGGCACGCCCAAAGCGCGTCTCCTCGGCACGGTTCAAAACAGCAAAAAAATCGTCGGGGGTTGCCGCCGCCAAGAGTGCACTGCGCACTCCCTCATCCATCAAAAGCACCGTGAGGCACGAAAGCAGTGTCAGGTGTGTGTCACTCCCCTCGCGCGGTGCGGCGATCATAAAAAAGAGGTTGGTCGGTGCGCCGTCCGCAGAGCCGCAATCTACACCGTTCGCCACGGTAATGGCGGCAAGCCCCGCGCGCTTCACACCCGCGGATTTTGCATGCGGGATGGCAATACCGCCGCCGATCGCGGTGTTTCCCTCCTTTTCGCGCGCAAAAATAGCCGCGCGGAAATCCTTTTTGTCAGCAAGGTTTCCCGCGCGGTCCTGTAATTCTATTAAGGTTTCTATCACTGTTTGCTTATCCCCGATATCCGCCGATAACAGCACAGCGCTTCGGTTCAAAAGATCTACGATTCGCATCAGGCTCCTCCAAAAGAACCCCTTGCGTGCTCAAAGCTCGCGCATCAGTGCGGCGATCTCATCTCCCGTGGCAAGACCTGCGGATGAAGCAGTAGCACCACCCGCGGCAAGCCCTAGACGAAGGGCGTAAGGGTAGCCCTTTGCCACACCGCAAAGGAAGCCCGCCACCATCGAGTCGCCGGCACCCACGGTATTGACGGGCGCACCGCCAACAGCGGGTGCGCGGTGCACCTTGCCATGCTCATCAAGCAAAAGCGCCCCCTTACCGCCAAGCGACACCAGCACGTTTTGGGCACCCTGCTTTTGCAGCTCCCTTGCGGCATCGGCAATGTCGCCGTCGGTAATGAGCTCTCTTTCCACCATATCGGAAAGCTCACGCAAATTGGGTTTGATCAAGAAGGGACGGTATGGCAAAATACGCAGCAGAAGGTCGCGCTCGGCATCCACCACCACACGCACATGGCGATTTTTTACGCGCAGGATCATCTGCTCATAAATATCCTTTGGCACCGAGCGCGGCACACTGCCCGCCAGCACCAGGGTATCCCCCGCACGCAGGGCGTCAAGCTTGCGGAAAAACGCATCGAGCGAAGCCTTCGGTACATCGGGTCCCGCCGCATTGATCTCGCTTTCCTTGTCCGCCTTGATCTTGACATTGATGCGCGTTTGCCCCGCAGGAAGAGTGACAAACTCATGTGCCACACGGCGTGCGGTCAGTGCCGCACACAGCGCCTCACCCGTAAAGCCCGCCACAAAGCCGAGTGCCACAGTAGGCTCATCAAGCTCGGTCAGCACCGTGGAGACATTGATGCCCTTTCCGCCAAAAAGCAGCTCCTCACGTTGTGTGCGGTTTGTTTCGCCCGCCGTAAAGTCGGCAAGATACACATTATAATCAAGGGCGGGATTGAGGGTGACCGTGTAAATCATACGCTACCATCTCTTTCTTTTGTCATTAGTATATCCCATATTGCAGGCGCCATAAATTTTGCCTTGGTGGAAATTTTTTCAAAACACCAGCTGCACCAGCAGCATATATGTTACCGTGCCGCCGAGAATGCTGATTAGGGTATTGCGCCGCCACACATGCAGCAGCACCACCACGCCACACGCAATCAGCTCGGGCAAGCCGTGCGGCGCGGCGATCAGCGAGATGCCGCGCAAGCAATACACCACAAGCATGCCCATGATGGCATAGGGCAGCACACGCCCAAGATAAACAAGAAACGAGGGTGTTTTTTTGCTTTTTCCAAACACAAAAAAGGGCAAGAAACGAAGCAGGATCGTAACCGCCGAGATCACGGCGATCATGGAAGCAACGCGCCAATCAATCATTTGCCCTCACCTCCCACCGTCTCACCGCCAAGAGGATCACCAAAATAAATATCATGGCAAAGATCAAGAAATTGTCGCTTCCAAATAAGAGCAGCGCCACAACCGAGGCAAGCACGCCCACCACGGCGGGCAAGTGCTTTTTTGTGCTGAGCCATTGCTCGGTAAATACCGTGAGAAAAAGCGCCGTGAGAGCAAAATCGATCCCCTCGGTGGAAAAGGGCAAAAAGCTGCCGATGGCGGCACCCAGCACGCTGCCCGTGATCCAATATATATAATTGAAAAGTGACACCAAAAAGCAGTACCGTGCGGGGTTTTCCTTGCTCTCCACCGCCTCCCTATGCGACACCAGCGAATAGGTCTCATCGGTCAGTGCAAACACAAGAAACGGCTTTTTCGGGATATCCTTATACGGCTCTATCATCGAAATGCCGTAAAACAGGTGGCGAATATTGACCATCAGCGTCGCCAGTGCCGTGGCGATCAGCGTAGCGCCGCCCGTGATGAGATCGATGGCTACATACTGCATCGAGCCCGCGTATACAAAAATGCTCATTGCCGCCGCCCACAGCACGCCATAGCCGTGCGAACGAAAGATCACGCCAAAGCCAAAGCCCAGCACAAGATACCCCCCAAGCACGGGAACGGTATCTAAAAGCGCTGCCCGCAGCTCACGTGCCGTAAGGCGGCTCCCCCGCTTTTCCTCCTGCTCCATAGTATTCTGCCTCCTTGTAAACAATTAAATACAGTATAACATATTTATCCGTCGCCGTCAATCTGCCGTTTTTCGTTGACTTTTGCACAAGAGGGTGCTATAATAAGCACAGTCTATACAAAAGGAGATCACCATGTCCGCTTATAAAATTCTTTCCACCGATCTTGACGGCACGCTCTTTACGCACGGCAAGCACATCAGCGAGGAAAATCAACGTGCGATCAAGGCGATGACAGACAGCGGTGTGCTGTTCGTACCCAATTCGGGCAGGACTCTTACCGAAATGCCCGATGTGCTGGTAAAACACCCGCTCGTGCGCTATATCATCCACTCTGACGGTGCCACCGTTTATGACAGGCAAACGGGCGAGCGCATTTTGCTTTGCATGCCGCAGGAGGTCTCGCGCCACGTGCTCTCACTTTTGCGTCCCTATAAAACATCTATCAGCCTGCGTCACGGCGGCAAATGCTACGTGAACGCGAAGGAGCATAACACTGCCGACTACATGGCACTTGGCGTGGATGCGGGCTGGCGCAGCTTCTTTTTTGAATTTTCCCACCCCGTTGACGGCTTTTCCGATTTTTGCCACGCCGCCGAGGAGGTTGAAATGATCTGTGCCTTTTTTTCCAATGAGGACGAGCGGCAGGCTGCCATCAAGGCACTGAATGCTTACAGTGAGGTGCAAATCGCTTTTACAGCCCCCAATAACATTGAAATTTTTTCAAAGCAGGCGGGCAAAGGCAGTGCCCTCCTTGCGCTTGCCGCGTCACTTGGCATTGACCCCGCCGCCACCATTGCCGTGGGCGACTCCACCAACGACAGCGATATGGTAAAAAAGGCAGGGCTGGGGCTTGCCATGGAAAACGCCTGCCCCGAGCTGAAGAAGATCGCCGATGCGGTTATTTGCAACAACCGTGAGCATGCAATGGCATATATTTTGGAGCATTACATCAAATAACGGAAAATAGCGAAAAAAGTGCGGCTTGTGCTTGACAAGCCGCACTTTTTTCGTTACAATAGTAACGTACAAATAAATGAACACGATTCGGCGCAGGGTGGCAAGCTTGAACGCACAAGCCTCGGCTAACCGCCACTG
>CAZOWH010000009.1:0-23362 GCA_964583425.1 uncultured Lachnospiraceae bacterium | reverse complement strand
CGCGGCAATGCTGTCAAGGATCGCCTCGATGGTAGTAGAGTAGGGAATTTGCAGTATATCGATGCAGTTTGCTGCCTTATCGTAGCTGTAGCGGGAGCGGATACGGAAGGAGCCCTGACCCGTTTCGTAAATGCGGCGCATTTGCTCACGATCGTAAATAATGAGACCGCCGCCCGAAAAATCGGGTGCCTTGATAAGGTCAAGGATCTTATCGGTGGAGTTTTTCGGGTTCTTTAAGAGCGCGATCGCACCGTCACAGATCTCGGCAAGATTAAAGGAGCAGATGTTCGATGCCATACCAACCGCAATACCGACGTTTGGGGTGACAAGCACATTCGGGAAGGTGGTGGGAAGGAGCACAGGCTCCTTCATGGTGCTGTCGTAGTTGTCTACAAAATCCACTGCATCCTTATCAATACCTGCAAACAGCTCCTGACAGATGCTGTCAAGCTTTGCCTCCGTATAACGTGATGCCGCGTATTTCATGTCGCTCGAATACTGCTTACCAAAGCTGCCCTTGGAGTCAACAAGCGGATGCAGGAGCGCCGCGTTTCCGCGCGTTAAGCGCACCATCGTTTCGTAAATGGCGGCATCACCGTGGGGGTTCAGCTTCATGGTCTGACCAACGATATTGGCGCTCTTGGTGCGCCCGCCCGTGAGAAGCCCCATTTTATACATGGTGTAAAGGAGCTTGCGGTGCGAGGGCTTCAGACCGTCGATCTCGGGTATTGCACGCGAAACGATCACGCTCATAACATATGGCATGTAGTTTTTCTCGATCGTTTCGGTAATCGGCTGTGGGGTTGCAGGCGCGGGAATGATTTGAGACAGTTCCGTCACCGGTGAAGACTTTTTCTTTGCCATCTCATCATCGTCCTTTCTTTTCAACTTTCTTTATGGTATGAGCCGCCGCGCGGATGCATCGGTTATAAAGGGCAAGCCCAAGACCTTCCTTTGGCGGCAAATGTGCATAGAGTGTGGTAATGTGGGGGTGCTCGTCCGCCTCACGCAGGATAGCAAACAGGCTGTGCGCCTGTGCCGCGAGATCGTTTTCGGCACCAACGGGGAAAAGCGTAGCGGCACCAGAGAGCAGTGCAGCCTCCTCCTCGTAACAAAGGATGCCAACGTCCTTTTGTCCTGCGACATCTTGTAAAAATGCCGCGACAGCCGTCTTGTCACCGTCAAGCAGCACCAGCGCGGCGCGCGGTGCGTAATGACGGTATTTCATGCCGGGTGAGAGCGGGCGCTCGTTTTCGGCAAGCCCTGCCACCACGGCGGGGGCAACGGTCACTTCCTTTAAAACGCAGCAAAGTGCATCGTATGTAATGGCACCCGGTCGCAAAAGCGTACCGCATTCGCCGTCAAGCGCTACGATGGTGGATTCCAGCCCCACCTCCGAGGCACCACCGTCAATGATCATCTCCACTTTGCCCGTAAGATCCTCTATAACATGTGAGGCAAGGGTGGGGGAGGGTCTGCCCGAAAGATTTGCTGAGGGCGCGGCTACGGCCACGCCTGCGGCGGCGATCAGTGCGTTTGCCACGGGATGTGCGGGGCAGCGGAGCGCCACGGTATCAAGCCCGCCCGTAACCGCATGCGGCACGGTGTCCTTTTTGGGTAAGATCACGGTAAGAGGGCCCGGCATAAACTGCTTTGCCAACTTATAGTAGGTCTCGGTCGTTACGGCATATTTTTCGGCATCCTCGGGCTTTGCAAGATGGAGGATAAGGGGGTTGTCCGAGGGGCGCCCCTTCGCACGGTATATGGCATCCGCCGCCATGGCGCTTGTGCCGTCACCGCCGATGCCGTAAACCGTTTCGGTGGGAAATACCACCAGCCCGCCGCGCCGAATGATATCCGCCGCGAGGGAAATATCCTTTTGTTGTGCCTTCGGGTCGTTTATGATAAGTATTTCGGTTTTCAAGCGAAAAACTCCTTCATTTTTTGCATTATTGTTCCTGTTGTAATTTCAGTGCAGTATCGGCGGTGATCAGTGCATCGATCACATCACCGATATTTCCGTTTAATATTTTATCAAGCGAGTAGAGCGTCAGACCAATACGGTGATCGGTCATGCGCCCCTGTGGGTAATTGTAGGTGCGGATGCGCTCACTGCGGTCACCCGTGCCAACCTGCGTGCGTCGTTCGCTTGCAATTTCGTTTTCCTGTGCGGTGCGCTTGATGTCAAGCAGCTTGGTGCGCAGCATCTTCAGCGCCTTGTCTCGGTTTTTAAATTGGCTGCGCTCCTCCTGGCATTCCACCACAATACCAGTGGGCTTGTGTGTGAGGCGCACGGCAGATTCGGTCTTGTTGATGTGCTGACCGCCTGCACCACTGCTTTTGCAGGATTCCATCACGATATCGGCGGGGTTGATCTCCACATCTACCTCCTCCGCCTCGGGGAGCACGGCTACCGTCACGGTAGAGGTTTGAATACGCCCCTGTGATTCGGTCACGGGAACGCGCTGTACGCGATGCACGCCCGATTCAAACTTAAAGCGGGAATAGGCACCGTCCCCCTCCACCATGAATACGATCTCACGAAAGCCGCCAAGCTCGGTCTCATTCTCACTCATGCGCGAGGTCTTAAAGCCCACACTCTCGGCATACATGGTATACATGCGGTAAAGCACCGCAGCAAAGAGTGCCGCCTCCTCGCCGCCCGCACCCGCGCGGATCTCCACGATCACGTTGCGGTCATCGTTTTCGTCGCGGGGAAGGAGTAAAATCTTCAGCTCTTGCTCAATGTCGGCAAGGCGCGCGGTCAAGGTCTCCGCCTCGGCCGCCGCCAGCTCCTTCATTTCCCTATCATCCGCCGTTTCCAGCAGTTCTCTTGCATCGGCAAGCTCTGCCTTGGCGGTCTTATAGCTGCGATAGGTAAGCGCAATCGGCTCCAGACGGCGATATTCCTTCATAATGGCAGCGTAAGCGCCGGCATCGGTCACAACTGTGGGGTCAACACTGCGCTCCTCCAGCTCCCGAAAGCGCGCTTCTGTGACATTCAGCTTATCAAACATCAGGCACGGGAGAAGGCAAGAAAGGCAAGATATGCCTCATAAATATCTACCTTGGAGATCACCTCGTAGGGTGCATGCATCGAAATAACAGGCACGCCAAGGTCAACGGTTTCAATATTATGCCCCGCAATATACTTGGCAACAGTGCCGCCACCGCCGCCATCTACCTTGCCAAGCTCACCCGTCTGCCACACAACGCCCGCCTGCTTCATTACACCGCGCAGCCAGCCGACATACTCGGCACTGGCATCGTTGGTGGAGGATTTTCCGCGCGAGCCCGTGTATTTGGTGAGGACCACGCCTGCAGACAGCAGGGGGGTATTACGCTTTTCAAATGCCTCGGCAAAATTGGGGTCATAAGCACAGGAAACATCGGCAGAGAGGCATTTGGAGTTTGCGCGTACCACGGCGGGATTGCCACCGAGAGCCCTTGCGATCTCGGTAATGAGGTCGGGCAGAAGGGCACTCTTCATACCGGTATTGCCCTCACTGCCCGTCTCCTCCTTGTCAGCAAGCACACACATCAAGGTATTTTCGGGCGCCGTTTCCGCAAGGATGGCGGTAAGGGCAGGGTAAGCACATACGCGGTCATCGTGACCGTAAGCGCCGATCAGGGAGCGATCAAAGCCGATATCATGCGCCTTGAAGGCGGGTACTACCGAGAGCTCCGCAGATAAGAAATCCTCCTCGGTGATGCCGTATTTCTCGTGGAGAAGATACATGGTATTCAGCTTGATGCTCTCGCCCTCAGCCTTTGCATCATAGGGGCGCGAGCCAACCAGAATGTTCAGCTTTTCGCCGGGAATTGCCTCGCCGAGCGGTTTTTTATCGCTTTCATGACCGAGGTGGGGGAGAAGATCGTTGATATAGAATACGGGGTCGCTCTCGTCTTCACCGATATTTACGGTTACACGTGTGCCGTCTGCCTTGAGAATAACACCGTGCAGGGCAAGGGGCGTTGCCACCCACTGATACTTGCGAATGCCGCCGTAGTAATGCGTTTTGAAAAAGCTCATGCCGCTATCCTCATAAAGCGGGCATGGCTTTAAGTCAATGCGCGGGGAATCAATATGCGCCGCATTGATGCGGATACCCGTTTCGATCGGCTTTTTGCCAATGACAAAGAGATAAAGGTTTTTATCTCTGTTGTTGTAATAGTACTTGTCGCCCGCCTTGAGCGGTGCGCCCATCACATAGGGCTTGAAGCCCTTTTCCTCAGCCATTTTGATAGAGGTGGCAACTGCCTCGCGCTCGGTTTTTGCTGCATCGAGATACGCGGCATAACCCTTTGCGTAATCATATGCCGCCGTAACGGTTTTTTCGTCTGCCTTTTCGTACACGCTCTTTTTGCGGTAGAGCAGCTGTTCGGAGAGTTCCTTTGCGTTCATAAATTACTCCTTTAAATTGTATTTTTCGAGATAATTTCGGTATGCGGAAAGCGTTACCGAAACATAGCTTTCTGTTTCCTTGTAGGGGATAGTGAAAAGTGTTTTGCCATCTGAGAGTGTGGCATCATCCAGCCACTCCAAAACGCGCCCTTCACCGGCATTGTAGGCGGCAAGCGCCAACTCCCAGCTGCCAAAGCGCGCAAACAGATAGGAAAGATAATAGGTACCGTAGCGAATATTAACGGCTGTATTCCACACAGCATCGTCTGCGAGATTCTCTCTTAGCTTTTCATCACGCAGAAAGGTAAAGGTCTCGGGCATCAGCTGCATCAGCCCCATTGCGCCAACGGGTGAGAGGGCATCGGGGTGAAAATCACTTTCGGTGCTGATCACAGCAAGAATCATGGCAGGGGAAACGTCATATGCGGCAGCCGCAGTCAATACAGTATCATAAACGGCATCCTCACGCTTTTGGCGAAAATACTTGTCGGTAAAATCGGCTAAGAACAAAAAGATCACGGCAAGAGAAAGTAAAAGTGCCGCTATTGCCAACGTGCGCTTGCTTGATGCCTTGCTTCTCAATCCAATCCCACTCCCGTTTCGATCAGCAATGCGGCGATCTTTTCTGCCAGCGCCGCCCGATCGGTATTGTTTTCCAGAATGCGGTCACAGCGCTCGCGATAAAAGGAATCGGGCTTTTGTGCCATCAGCCGTTTTTCGGCATGCTCTGCCGAAATATGATCGCGCGCTATGATGCGCGCCTCACGGAGATCTCGCGCGGCGATCACGCCGACTGTAAGATCGCATTCCAGATGTGCGTTCGCCTCAAAAAGCAGCGGCGCATCGATCACAGCGGCGCGTGCGCCATCATCCTTTAGTGCCAGCAGCATTTTTCGGGTCTCGCTCATAACATATTTATGGGTGATCGTGTTCAAAGTATGCAAAAGAGTGTCGGTATTCGGCTTGCCAAATACAGTATCGGCAAGCGCGCGGCGACAAACAAGTCCGTCAGCGCCCAATATCTGTTCACCGAACGCCGTCACCAATTCCTCAGTGCAAGCGCCGCCACGGGAAAGGATATCGTGATACACCGCATCGGTATCGATCACGGGAATACCGTATTCACGGAAAACCGAGGCTGCAACGCCTTTTCCGGCGCCGCTGCTTCCGGTAAGTCCTATGACCTTCATAATGGAACCTCCATGGCCTTTCCCTCGGCATCGGAGAGGAGTGCCAGCTCCATCAGCTGCTGTACATAAGCGCCGTCACGGAAGGTGGGGGCAGCCGACTTGCCTGTATATATTGCATCGAGAAAGCGATACATGCTCATGACATGTCCCGTGAGCCAGCCGACAGGCGCCTTGGGAGAGGGGAATATGCCCGCAGGTGCAGGGGCACGTCCCACACATTCGATCATGGTGTAGCCACGCACGCCGCCCTGTGGCTTATCCTCAGTCGAAGCGTCGTAAAATTCCAAAAAATTGGGCTGCATCAAGGAAAAACGCAGGGAGCCTCGCTCGCCGTAAATGGCAAAGGAGAGATCATCGTTGGCACCTGTGGTCAGCTTGCTGACCGTAAGCATGCCATGCGCGCCCTGCGCGGTTTGCGCCATCATATAAAATGCCTCGGGAGCGTTGGTCTGCCAATCCTTGCCTTCCTTGGTTTTATGCGTGTCGTACGCGATCTGTGCCTTTCCACTGATAGATTTGAATTTACCGCAAAGAAAAACGGCAAGGTCAAGCACGTGTGAGCCGAGATCAAAGAGGACGCCGCCGCGCCCGCAGACTGTGCGATCCTGCTTCCAGCCAACAGTGCGGTCGGGATCGATACAGGAATTGTGCAGATATTGCATGTCAAAGTGTAAAATGCGCCCGATGCGCCCCTCATCGATCAGCTGTCTCGCGCGCATTACGGCGGTCAAATGGCGGTTGTTAAATACCGTCATGGCAACAAGACCCTGCCGCTCGGCAAGCTCGGCGAGCGCCATGGCATCCTTTTCGTTGTCGCAAAGCGGCTTTTCACAGTAAACATGCTTGCCTGCAAGCAGCGCCTTTCTTGCAGTTTCAAAATGGCAGATGTTCGGGGTGCAGATATCGATCGCATCAATATCCGGATGATAGATGAGATCATCCTCATTGGTGGTGGCAAGCGGAATGCCGTAGGTGGCTGCAACCGCACTTGATTTTTCCTGCGTGCGGGTCACAATACCCTCAATGCTTGCGGAAAAGGGAAGGCTATCGAACAAGAAGGGAAGATTTTTGACGGCATAGGTGTGCGTCTTGCCCATGGCGCCAAATCCAACCATGCCGATTCTTATTTCATTGTTTTTCACGAATATCCCTCCTATAAAGTAATACTGTTATTTGTTATTATACTACATTTAGTGTTAAAATGCAAGAGAAAATCACGATATATTGTGTCAAGTGACTTGAAATTTTCATAAAATTCGGTTATAATGATTGCAAGAGCATTGGAACAGGCAGGTGATGAGAATTGCCGTTATATCATACCATACTTTTTGACGCTGATAACACGCTGTTTGATTTTTCGCGTGCTGAGCACGCAGCCATCTCAAAAACCCTTTGCCTTTGCGGCATTTCGCCGACAGAGGAGCTGGTCGCCACCTACAGCAGGATCAATGATGCGATGTGGAAAAGGCTGGAGCGCGGAGAGATCACCAAGGAGGCGCTGCGCGAGGCACGCTTTGCCGAGTTTTTCGTGGCGGTGGGCGCTTCCTGCGATGTTAAGCAAATGGCGACCGCATATATCGAGTTTTTATCGGAGCAGCATGAGCTGATAGCAGGCGCGTTGGAGGCTACCCAAGAGCTTTCAAAGCACTTTGCACTCTATATTGTTACAAATGGTATTAAGACCGTGCAAAGAAGGCGCTTTGCGGCATCCGAGCTGAAGCCCTGTTTTAAGGATATTTTTATTTCTGAGGAGCTGGGCTTTGAAAAGCCGCATCGTGGCTATTTTGATGCGGTTGCGTGTCGTATCAAGGATTTTTCTGCAAAGCATACGCTGATCGTGGGAGATTCGCTGACCTCGGATATCAAGGGCGGCATTGCCGCAGGGATCGATACCTGCTGGTTTGAGCCGCACGGGCTTCCGAGCCCCGCCGACATACCCATGACCTACCGCATCAAAGCATTGGAGGACCTTGTGCCTCTTTTGCTTACCTGATGCGGGCGCGCCTTGAGGAAGTATTAAAAAGCAGGAGTATTCCGGTTGAAGCAAATGTCAGGACTGCAGAGCTTTGTACCTTTCGGATCGGCGGCGTTTGCCGCTATCTCATTACACCGCGGTGTATTGATGAGCTTGTCGAGTCGGTCTTGCTTTGCCGAGAGCTTGGTGTACCATACCACGTGATAGGCAAGGGCAGCAATATTTTGTTTGCCGACGGTACGCTACCGATCGCCCTGATCCGAACTGTTTGCCTTGACGGTGTACGTGCGGTGGACGGGGGCGTGATCGCCGATTGCGGTGTTTCCTTGCCGCGGCTTGCACGCAGGGTAGCAGCTTGGGGCTTTGCCGACCTTGCGTTTGCCGCAGGGATTCCGGGAACTCTTGGCGGCGCGGTGTTTATGAACGCAGGTGCACACCAAATGGCGTTGGGGGATCTTGTGGAATGGGTAAGAGTGCTTCTGCCGCAGTCAGGTGAAATTAAAACATATTTTCACCAAAAATTGAGTTTTTCTTATCGTAATAGCTATTTTCAACACAAAAACGAGATAATTTTGCAGGTGTGCCTGCATTTGCAAGACTCGGCAGATCCCGCAAGGATCAGCACTGATATGCGCGCCATGCTCGCGCACCGCGCGGCGACCCAGCCGCTGGGTCAACCCAGTGCGGGAAGCGTGTTTTTGCGCACCGAGAATGGTGTTTCGATGGGTAAGATCATTGATGAGCTGGGGCTGAAGGGTACCCGCTGCGGCAATGCCGCGATCTCAGAAAAGCACGCGGGCTTTATTGTCAATCTCGGCGGCGCCACGGCGGCGGATGTCTGCCATCTCATTGATATTGTGAAAAGGATTACAGAAGAAAAAAGAGGTTTTCAGCCGAAAACGGAAATTCGGCTGATTACGGGAAAAGAGGAATCATGAACTATTCACTGCGCCTCAAGGAGGAGCTGATTGCGGATGCACCGCGCAAGTCCTGTTGCCGTAAAGCGTATTTGCAGGGGCTTTTTATCAATGCCGCGCAAACCAAGGCGGGGCACGTGGTTTTAACACTCTCTTCGCTTGCCGCACGGCGCGAGGCAGCGCGGATCTATCGTGAATTATATAAAAAAGAAGCGTTGATCAATCAAACGACCCTGCTCTTTGCCTCCGAGCGCCTGCTTGCAGATCTGATGGCGGTGCCCCTGTTTCATTGTCAGGCGTGTGCCATGGCGTATTTGCGCGGCGTCATGATCACCGCAGGCTCTATGACCGATCCCGAAAAAGGGTATCATCTTGAGTTTCGGCTGTTTGAGGAAGAAAAGCGCGCTTTCTTAACGGCGCTGCTATCGGATGGCGGTTGGCTTGCCAAGGAGCGCGCCATCAAGGAGGGCTTTGGCCTTTATTTTAAAAGCAGCGAGACCATTGAGGAGATCTTAACCGCGCTCGGCGCCAACAATGCGTTATTTGCCTTGATGAACGCCAGAATCACACGCAGTATCCGCAATGAGGAAAACCGTGCCACCAACTGTGTGGCAAAGAATATCAGCAAATCGGTCAGCGCCTCAGGGCGTGCGCTGGATGCCATTGCCGCCATACGAGCGGCACTGCGCTTTGAGACCTTGCCGGAGGAGCTGCGTGAAACCGCCACACTGCGTGAGGCGAATGCCGATGCCTCGCTCTTTGAGTTGGCAAAGCTGCATAATCCGCCGCTGACAAAATCGGGGCTCAATCACAGACTGCAAAAAATCATTGCCTTTGCCGATACATTAAAGAAAACGAAGGATTAAAAAAGGAGGGGAACTCGTGTCTTCATTCGTACACCTGCATTTACACAGTGAATATAGTTTGCTCGATGGTGCTTGCCGTATTCGTGATATTGCCAAGCGCGCCAAGGAATGTGGGCACGAGGCAGTGGCGCTGACCGACCACGGCGTGATGTACGGCGCGGTAGCATTTTATCGGGCGTGCGTTGCCGAGGGCATTAAGCCTATTATTGGATGTGAGGTCTATGTGGCACCGCGCTCTCGGTTTGGCAAGGGCACAGCCGATGCACACACCAATCACCTTGTTTTGCTTTGCAAAAACGAGATCGGCTACCGCAATCTTATCGATTTGGTTTCCCGTGGATTTACAGAGGGATTTTATTCCAAGCCGCGCATTGATATTGAGCTGCTACGCGAGCATACCGAGGGGCTGATCGCGCTTTCGGGGTGCCTTGCGGGGCGTATTCCGCAAGCCTTGGTAGCAGGGGATTTTGACGGCGCCTGCAAAACGGCACGCGAGTATGCCGAGATCTTCGGCAAGGATAATTTTTATATTGAGATACAGGATCACGGGCTCCCCGAGCAAAAGCAGATCCTGCCCATGCTTGCCAAGCTGGCAAAGACCTGCGAGCTCCCCCTGGTTGCCACGAACGATTGCCACTATCTACGCCGTATGGATGCAGAGACACAGGCGGTGCTCTTGTGCATTCAGACCAACAGCCGCCTTGACGACGGGCGTCCTATCGGATTTGAGACCGACGAATTTTATTATAAGGACACCTCCGAAATGGAAATGCTGTTCGGCGCGTATGAGGGGGCGATCGAAAACACTGTAAAAATTGCCGAACGCTGCAATTTCTCCTTTGATTTTACAAAAAATCACCTGCCGAAATTTCCTTGCCCCAAGGGGACAAGCGCACAAGAGCATCTGCGTGTGCTTGCCGAAAGAGGATTTGGTTGGCGTCGAGACACTGCGCGCCTCGCGCTTGACCGCTTTGATGAGGCAGCGTATCGCACGCGCATGGAATACGAGCTTTCCGTCATTGACAGCATGGGCTATGCCGATTATTTTCTTATCGTGCAGGACTATGTGAGCTTTGCAAGATCAAAGCAGATTCCCGTAGGACCCGGCAGAGGCTCGGGCGCGGGGAGCGTTGTGGCGTATTTCCTTGGCATCACGGATGTGGATCCGCTGGCATTTGATCTCCTGTTTGAGCGCTTTCTCAATCCCGAGCGCGTCAGCATGCCCGATATCGATATTGATTTTTGCTACAACCGCCGGGATGAGGTGATCAAATACGTTACCGCACGCTACGGGCGAGATCACGTATCGCAGATCATTACCTTCGGTACGCTCGCCGCACGTGCCGCAGTGCGCGATGTGGGCAGGGCACTGGGGCTCGCGTATCATGAGGTGGATGCCGTGGCAAAGGCAATTCCGCGCGAGCTTGGCATCACGATATCCGATGCCCTGAAGCTGCCCGACCTAAAAAATCTTTACAACAGCAAATCCGATGTCAAAAAGCTGATCGATCTTGCCATGGCGCTTGAGGGCATGCCGCGCAATATGTCGATCCACGCAGCGGGCATCGTGATCACCGAAAATCCGCTCTCTACCTATCTACCCTTGGCGGCAAGCAATGGGGTGGTGGTAACACAGTACGATATGGATACCGTGGCAGCGCTGGGGCTTCTCAAATTTGATTTTTTGGGGCTGCGGTATCTGACCATTGTAGACGATGCCGTAAAATCCGTGCGCCGCGAGGATCCCGATTTTGATATTAACCGCATCCCGCTTGACGATGAGGCTACTTATAAGCTGATCGCACGGGGAGCTACCTCGGGCGTATTTCAGTTAGAGTCGGGCGGTATGCGCCAAATGCTGCAAAGCCTTGCCCCCAACTGCTTTGAGGATATCGTGGCAGCGATCGCACTCTATAGACCTGGGCCCATGGACTCCATCCCGCAGTTTGTGGAAAATCATCACAACCCCGACAGGGTGGTATACAAAACGCCGCAGCTGGAGCCGATCCTGCGCTCGACCTACGGCTGTGTGGTCTATCAAGAGCAGGTGATGCAGATCTTCCGCGAGCTGGCTGGCTATACCTTCGGTCACGCCGATGTGGTGCGCCGTGCCATGTCCAAGAAAAAAGCAACGGTGATGGAGGCAGAGCGCGGCTCATTCCTTGAGGGGTGTGCCGAAAACGGTATTTCTGCCGAGGTGGCCGGGGAGCTTTTTGACGACCTTTCCAGCTTTGCGAATTATGCCTTTAACAAGAGCCACGCAGCGGCATATGCCGTGATCTCCTACCAGACCGCATATCTGAAGGAGCACGCGCCGAAGGCGTATTTTGCGGCACTGCTCACCTCCGAGCTTGGCAATATGCCGAAGATCGCCGCCTATATTGCCGAGGTCGGTAAGCGCGGTGTGCGCGTGCTGCCACCCGATATCAATGAGTCCGATATCAATTTCAGTGTGTCGGGCGACCACATTCGCTTTGGGCTTCTTGCGCTGAAAAACGTGGGCAGGCAGTTCCTTGAAGCCGTGGTGGAGGAGCGGCGTATTGGCGGCAAATACCGTTCCTTTGACGATTTTCTTGACCGCATGGCACCGCACGATCTCAACAAGCGCCAGGTAGAGGCGCTGATCAAGGCGGGAGCGTTTGATACGCTGGGCATTTATCGCAGTCGGCTAATGGCGGTATATGAGCAAATGATCGACACTCTGCAAAGCAAGAATCGCACCAACCTCACGGGTCAGCTTGATATGTTTTCCGCAATCGTGAGTGAGGCGCCGCGCATTACCTATCCCGAGCTGCCGGAATTTGATCTGCGCACGCTTCTGGCAGCGGAAAAGGAGGCGGCGGGCATGTACTTCTCGGGACATGTGCTGGACGGATTTTCCGATGCACTTGCGGCACCCGATATCAGGGGAATCAATACCATTTGCGACTGTGAGGATGACGAGGCGCTCACCGATAGACAAGCTGTGAGCGTGGCGGGTATCATCACGGTGCTCACCGTCAAATCCACCAAAAGCAATGAGCAAATGGCGTTTTTCACGCTTGAGGATCGCATGGGAGAGATCGAATGCCTTGCATTCCCGAAGGTTCGTGAAAAATTCGCCGATCTGATCCTCACCGATGCTGTTGTACGCGTGGATGGACAACTTTCGCTCCGAGAGGACGAAAATCCCAAGATCATCATTTCGCGCATCACAGAGCTGCCGCAAAACGGTACCGCCGTACAAACGCAAGCGCAGACAACAGAAGCTACACCAAAAGCGGAAAAAGTCGCAAGACCGATCGATGCCGCGATGATTGCAAATGCACGCGTGCTTTATCTACGCGTGCCGTCGCTCTCGGATCCGATCTGCCGCCGTGCGCGTACCATCCTTGAAATTTTTGACGGTACGCTGCCGGTATCGATTTTCGATGCTTCAACTAAGACCTATCACAAGCAGGAAATGGGATTTGATCCAACACCCTTTACCGTTGGCGAGCTTTCGCTTATATTGGGACAAGAAAATGTTGTGTTGAAATGACAAAATCCGTGTATTTTCCCATATAGCAACAGGTATGTGATCCCCCCGCTTTGCTGTACACTAACAGCAAGTGGGGGTGATTTCTTTGCAAAATAAAAGCTTTGGCAGGCGTGCGGTGATATTTTTCCTCTCGTTTACGCTTTCCTTGCTGATCGCCTTATGCGCTGCGGTTGCATACGGCGCGATCTGGGCGCGCACCGTGCCCGAAAGCGACTTGAAGGAGGAGCTTTTTTCAATCGGCGTCAGCGACCGCACCACGCGGCTTTACCGCTACGATGAAAACGGTGAACCTGTGGAGCTGACAGGTGACCGCATCAGCGGCTATGAAAATGCACTATACTGTCCGCTCTCCGACATGCCGGAGAATTTGAAAAATGCTTTTATTGCCATCGAGGATAAGCGATTTTACGAGCACGGCGGCGTGGACTGGCTGCGCACGATATCGGCGGTGCGCAGTTATCTTACAGGCGAGGGCGGTGCTACCTTTGGAGGCTCTACCATTACACAGCAGCTGATCAAAAATCTTACGGGCGACAGTGAAAAAAGCATTAAACGTAAAGTGGGAGAGCTGATGCGTGCCACCAAGGTGGAGGCAAAGCTTTCCAAAAATGCCATATTGGAGCAATATCTGAATGTGGTAAATCTGGCTGAAAACTGTTATGGTGTAAAAACCGCCGCCAATGCCTATTTTTCCAAGGAGCCAAGCGAATTATCCCTGTCGGAATGTGCCAGCATTGCAGCGATCACAAATAACCCAAGCAAATACGATCCCATCAAGCACCCTGAAAACAACCGTGCAAGGCGCGATCTCATTTTATCCGAAATGCTGCAGCAGGGCATGATAGATGAGGAAAGCTATAGGAAGGCTGTGTCGGACGAGGTAACGTTACGGGTCAATTCCGAGGCAATGACGGGACGTGTCAATTCCTGGTATGCCGATCTTGCCGTGTCGGATGTGATCAAAGCGTTGGTGGCAGAGAAGGGATATACAGAAGCAGAGGCAAGCCGCTTGGTTTACTGCGGCGGACTTAAGATCTATGTCGCAATGCATGAGGAGCTGCAAAGTGCGGTAACGGAATATTACGAAAATACCGAAAATTTTCCAACACACAAGGGTGGGGAAAAGGCGGAAAGCGCTATCATGATCATCGATCCCGCAAGCGGCGATATTTTGGCTGTGGCGGGCGCGGTTGGAGAAAAGAATTCCAACAGAATACAAAATTATGCAATCGATACAAAACGCCCCTCCGGCTCGGTCATCAAGCCGCTCTCGGTCTATGCGCCGGCACTTGATAACGGCATCATCACCTATGCCAGTGTGTTTGATGATGTGCCGCTCTCCTTCCGTCAAAACGGCGCGCCTTGGCCGAGAAATTCACCTGATATCTATCGCGGTCTTACCACTGTCAATACGGCGCTTACGCATTCTGTAAATACCGTATCGATCTCGGTGTTAAACAGACTTGGCACCAGAAGCGCTTACCGCTTTTTGACAGATAAGCTGCATTTTACTTCCCTTGACAGGGAAAAGGACCTCGGCACAGCATCCCTTGCCTTAGGACAACAGTATAAGGGCGTGACACTGCGTGAACTACTGGGAGGCTATACCGCCCTTGCCAACGGCGGCGTGCTTGAAAATACAAGAAGCTATTACAAGGTGCTTGACGGAAAAGGGGAGCTGCTACTGACAAACGAGCACCGCGAGGAGCGCGTGATTGGCAGTGATACCGCCTCGATCATGACCATGATGCTGAGAAAAGCAGTACGCGAGGGAACGGGCAAGACGCTGACCTTAAAGGACAAGGTGGATGTAGCGGGGAAGACCGGAACCAGCAGCAACAGCTGTGATAAATGGTTTATCGGCTACACCCCCGAGCTTTTATGCGGTGTGTGGTACGGCTACGAATATCCGAAGTCGGTTGCCGATGTGAGCGGAAATCACGCGCTTGCTGTTTGGGATGAGGTCATGCACCGTGCCGTCGAGATCACGGGCGTGCATGCGCGACAGTTCAAAACAGATGAGGGAGTAGTGACTGCGCGATACTGTAAGGATTCGGGGCTACTGCTATCAGATGCCTGTCACTGTGATCCGCGTGGCGACAGATCGGAGATCGGCTATTTTAAGCGTGGAACGGAGCCCAAAGCAGCCTGCCATTGCCATGTGCTGATCGACTATTGTGCAGCGGGCGGCATTGCCACCGAAAATTGCCCCGCAGAAGCCTGTCACAAAACCGCACTTTTGCGTGTTTCAAGAAGCTTTCCACGGCAGATCAAGGTGTTGGATGCCCCCTATTCTTACGGGGGATACTATGTAGAAAAAGGACGGAAATTATCAAATAATGAGCCATATTATGCTAAAAAATACGAAACAAGGCAGAATTTTGGCATTGGCGTTGATGTGATACCGTACAATCACGCTTGTCGCTCTCACACCGCAGACGATTTTTGGAACAGGCGCTTGTTCTTTTGAAAAAGAAAGGGTCGAAGCCCGTGGCTTCGACCCTTAAATTTATACTTTTTTGCATCACTCTATCTTGCCGCCGCCGATCACGTATTCGCCGTCATAAAGGACGAGCGATTGGCCCGCCGAAATCGCACGCTGCGGCGCATCAAATTCTACGGTCAGCTCATCTGTGTCAGTTTGTTCCACGCGTGCGGGCGCAGCTTCTTGACGGTAGCGCGCCTTAGCAAGGAGCTTGAGGGGAGCGCCAAGCGTATCAAAGGGAATGAAATTGATATTTTTCACCGTCAGGCGACGGGTGAAGAGATTCTCATTTGCGCCAAGCGTTACAGTGTTGCTTTCGGCAGATTTGGAAACCACAAAGGCGGGCTTGCCAAGAGCTATACCGAGCCCCTTGCGTTGACCGATGGTGTAATGCACAACGCCCCTGTGTTGACCGAGCACCCTGCCGTCAAGCGAGAGGAAATTACCGGGCAAGATCGGCTTTTGGCTGTATCTTTCAATAAATGTGCCATAATCCCCATCAGGAATAAAGCAAATGTCCTGGCTGTCGCTTTTGTGTGCTGCAGCAAAGCCCTCGCGGGCCGCAATTTCCCGCACCTCTGTTTTTGTCATATTGCCAAGCGGAAATTCGGCTCTGGCAAGCACCTCCTGCGAAAGTGTGTACAGCACGTAGGTCTGATCCTTTGTAGGATCTGCCGCACGGCGCAGTAGAAATCTGCCGTCGGCGCTTTTTTCAATGCGAGCGTAGTGCCCGGTGGCAATTTTGTCAAAGCCCTTTTCGGTGGCAAAGCGGAGCAGTGCGCCGAATTTTATCTCTTTGTTGCAATCCACGCAAGGGTTTGGTGTTTTACCTTCCTCGTATGCCTTAATAAAGATATCGACCACATATTTGCGAAAATCATCTGCAAGCTCAGCTACATAATGGGGAATGCCGAGCTGCCGACAGATCACGGCGGCATCACCGATATCGCGTACGGCAGCATCCTCGTGCTCGCCGTGCTCAAAAGCAAGACGCATCGTCACGCCCGCTGCCATACGTCCCCAGGCGGCAAGATATGCAGAAACGGCGCTATCCACGCCGCCGCTCATTGCGATCATAATGCTATTGTTCATATTATGCGTTATTCCAATCATATTTTGTTAAGCTTCCCGCCTCCGCGAGCCCCACAAATGCGCTTTGCCGCAAGACCTCATATACGGCGATCGCCACGGAATTGGAAAGATTGAGACTGCGGAGCTTATCGCGCATTGGAATACGCACCGCGGTATCGGGGTGCGAAAAGAGCAGCTCCTCAGGCAGCCCCGCGCTCTCCTTTCCAAACATCAAAAATACCTCCTCGGGGTAGGTCACATCTGCGTAGGTGTGGCGCGCCTTAGTGGTAAAATAGTAGATCGGCTTGTCGCCGTGCTTTGAAAAAAAGTCTTCAAGTCCGTCATAATAGGTAATATCGAGCTTATCCCAGTAATCAAGCCCCGCACGCTTCAGCTTTTTATCGTCAATGGTAAAGCCGAGCGGACGAATGAGGTGGAGCGCAGCACCCGTTGCCGCACAGGTTCTTGCCACATTGCCCGTATTTTGCGGGATCTCGGGCTCAAATAAAACGATATGTATTTTTGACATAAGAAACCTCCGACAAAATGTCATGCATGTTTTATTATAGACGATTTGTGCGCTACTTGCAAGCGATAGGAAAATATTTTGCAAATTTTTTGTGTTTTGTATAGCAATTTCCATTAAGATGTAGTATAATAATTATAATTTGTTTTAACACGGAGGAAAGAATGGGACTCTTTCGTAAAATTTTCGGTTCTTACAGTGACCGACAGATCAAAAAGCTGCGCCGCGTAGCGGACGCAATTGAAGCGCTTGCCCCCAAATACGCCGCCATGTCTAACGAGGAATTGGCGCATGTGACGGTTGAGCTGAAGGAGCGCCTTGCCGCGGGCGAGACGCTTGACGATATTTTAACCGATGCATTTGCCGCAGTGCGCGAGGCAGACGACCGCGTGCTTGGCAAGCGCCCCTTTTACGTACAGCTGCTCGGTGGTATTATTTTGCACCAGGGCCGCATTGCCGAAATGAAAACAGGTGAGGGTAAAACATTGGTAGCCACCATGCCCGCATACCTCAACGCCCTCACGGGCAAGGGTGTGCATGTGGTGACTGTCAACGATTATCTTGCCCGCCGCGACAGCGAGGAAATGGGCAGAGTATATGCCTTCATGGGGCTTTCCACAGGTCTTGTGGTACACGGCATTTCGCCCGCTGAGAAGAAGGCGGCATATGAGGCTGATATCACATACGGCACCAACAATGAGTTTGGCTTTGACTATCTGCGCGATAATATGGTGGTCTACAAGTCCGATATGGTGCAGCGCGGTCATGCCTTTGCCATTGTCGATGAGGTAGACTCGATCCTCATTGATGAGGCGCGTACACCGCTGATCATATCGGGTGCAGGGCAAAAATCCACCGATCTTTACGCCCGCGCAAATACGTTGGTGCGCACCATGACCAAGCTGGTTCGTAAGGAGGTTGACAGCAAGGAGGAGACTGACAATATCGATGCCGATTATCTGGTGGATGAAAAGGCACGAAACGCTATCCTTACTCCCAAGGGCGCAAGACGCGCGGAGGAGTTTTTTGAGCTTGAGAACTTTGGTGATCCTGCCAATTCCGAAATCGCACACCACGTCAACCAAGCCATTCATGCATGGGGCGTGATGCGCCGCGATGTGGACTATGTGGTCAACGAAAACGGCGTAATGATCGTAGATGCCTTCACGGGCCGCATCATGCCGGGGCGCCGCTATTCAAACGGTCTCCATCAAGCCATTGAGGCAAAAGAGGGCGTTGAGGTACAAAAGGAAAATCGTACACTTGCCACCATTACCTTCCAAAACTATTTCCGCATGTACGGCAAGCTTTCGGGCATGACGGGCACGGCGCTAACCGAGGAAATGGAGTTTCGTGAGATCTACTCGCTCGATGTGGTGGAGGTGCCCACCAACAGACCGATGATCCGCATAGATCACAATGATGTGGTCTACAAAAGCATTAAGGGCAAGACCGATGCCATCATCGAGCAGATCAAGGAATGCCACGCTAAGGGTCAGCCTGTGCTTGTCGGTACGGTGAGCGTAGACAAATCCGAGGAGCTTTCGGCAAAGCTGAAGCGCGAGGGTATACGTCACAATGTCCTTAATGCCAAGCATCATGAGCGCGAGGCGGAGATCGTTGCGCAGGCAGGTAAATTCGGCGCTGTTACCATTTCCACCAACATGGCTGGGCGCGGTACCGATATTATGCTTGGCGGCAACTCGGAATTCCTTGCCAAAAACGAAATGCGCAAGCAGGGCTTTACCGAGGATATGATCGCCGTGGCAACGGGTACCACCGATATTGAGGACGAAGAGGTGCGCACCGCACGTGAGACCTTCCATAAGCTAAACGACCATTTCAAGCGCGAGATCGCGCCTGAGGCCGAGCGTGTACGTGAGGCAGGAGGTCTTTATATCCTCGGCACAGAGCGCCATGAAAGCCGCCGTATCGACAACCAGCTGCGCGGTCGCTCGGGGCGCCAGGGAGATCCCGGCGAATCACGGTTTTTCCTCTCGCTTGAGGACGACCTGATGCGTCTCTTCGGCGCCGACCGCATTGCCGGCATGGTAGAGCGTATGGGGCTTCCCGAGGATCAGCCCATCAATGCACGTATCTTGTCCAGCTCGATCGAAAATGCGCAAAAGCGCATAGAGGATACCCATTTCAAGCGTCGCAAAAATGTGCTTACCTATGACGACGTGATGAACCAACAGCGCAATCTTATTTACAAGCAGCGTCTTGAGGTGCTCAACGGTGAGGATATTTCCGAAACCATTCTCAATATGATCCGCTCCACCATTGAGGAAAATGTGGCACATTTTGTTGGTGACGGCAGTGAAGAGACCTGCAACCTCGAGGGACTTGAGGCAATTTATAAATCCTATCTTCTCAAGGAAGGGGATAACCTTGAGGAGATCCTCGGCGACAAGAAAAAGCCCACAACTTTAACTGACTTTCTCACCAAGCGCGCAGAGGCGGTATATGCAGAAAAGGAGCAGATCTTCGGCAATGAGGTGTTCCGAGAGGTAGAGCGCTCGATCCTGCTGCAATCGGTTGACCGTCATTGGATGGAGCATATCGATGCGATGGACGACCTTAAGGGCAGTATTTCGCTACAGGCATATGCCCAGCGCGATCCCGTGAACGAGTACCGTCTGCAGGGCTCGGATATGTTTGAAATGATGATTGCGGAGATCCGTGACGAGACCGTGCGTCAGGTCCTTACGGTAATCCCAAGACCTCAGCCCGTGCGCCGTGTGCAGCTGGCAAAGCCTCTGCAGGAAAATCTGGCGGGTGATAAAAATGCACAAAAGAAAAAGGTGATCGTGGTACGCAAGGCGGAAAAGGTCGGCAGAAACGATCTTTGCCCCTGCGGCAGCGGCAAGAAATACAAAAAATGCTGTGGTGCTGCAGGTAATGACAAATAAAAATATTATTTAAAATAACTTTTAGCGAAAGGAGGGGATATCACATGGGCTTTGGATTACTGCTGATCGGCTATTTTCTGGTCAATGTCTTATCCTCCATCTCGGTACTTTCAGCGGCAATGCTGCTTGGATATCCGCTGATAACCATTGCACTTTACCGCTTGGCTCCCTATCATAAAAGATTTTATCTTTCGATGTGGGTCTCCTTGCCGTCACCCCTCTTTGCGCTTTTTTATACACTGTACGGCTTTATGACTGCGGGCGTGCTTCCCGAACTTGCAATGCTTGGAGGTACGGTGCTTTCAATGGTAGAATGGCTTTACTTTTTCTACTCGCTGGCACTGAATCTGTTGCTGCTTTGGAGCATCGCCTCGCTTTCGGGGGAATTGGGACTTTACAATGTACAAAGCGATGCATGGCGAAATTTGACATTTGTTGTTATCTATCATTTGTGCTATCTTTTCATCAAGCTCCCCATTCCGTTTGTTGTCGCGCATGCTTCTGCATTTGCGCTACCGACCATGCTATTATGGTATCTTTGCATCTTTCTCAATTTGTGGCTTTTCTTCCGATGCTATCGCAATATTTTACCCGAAGGAAGCGATGCTTCGCATCCTACCGAGCAGGAGAATGCCGCAAGAAAGGAAAAACACAAATGAGAAAAGAAAAGTCTCTTAGCTTTATACCAATCCTAATCGGTCTTTGCTTCTTTTTTAATCCGTATTTTGCCGTGATCGATGTTTTGCCCGATTTTATCGGATGCTTATTGATTGCCCTTGGGCTGGTTCAAACAGCGCGTATTCACGCACACATGCGTGTGGCACAGCGCGCCTTCCTTATTTTGGCATTGGTTGATTTTGTAAAGAGCATGATGTTGATCTTTGTTTTCTCAAGCAGCGCCATGGGTGAGCAGGAGATCTTGGTGCTGATCGTAGCCTTTTTGAGCGCCACACTTGGTACACTCTGTGCCGTGATGGCAATGCGTGCTTTGTTTGACGGGCTTGACTGGGTCGCCGCCTCCTATAACTGTGAAGCACTGTACGGAGTGAAGAGAGGAGGACGCTCACGCACTGAGCTCCTCGCGCGTCACACTGTCATTTTTATTGTTTTTAAGGAGGCTCTGCTGCTTCTGCCCGAATTTGCCGCACTTCTAAACAGCACCTACGTCGATTCTGATCTGATCCGCATTTACGATTACATCGGTGTGATGCGTGCTTTGGTGATCATTCCCGTGTTGATCGCGGGGATTTGGTGGCTGCTCTCTCTAATCTCCTATTTTATACGTCTGCAAAGAGAAAAAGAACTTTTGGAGCAGCTTGGTGTGCGTTACAACGCTTATATGGAAGCACATCCCGGTGTACGCATTCAGGCAAAATATCTGATAGCCTTTTTATTGATTGGTGTTGGCGTTTTGTTCTTTACCGATTTTTATCTCGATTACCGCAATATCATTCCCGATGTGGTTGGCGGGTGCTTGATCCTTGTCGGCGTGCTATTGCTTGGTCTCCCCCCAAAAAAGCTTGCTCCTACAGCGCTTTCTGCGGCGATTTATACTGTAGTTGCATCCTTTTCCTCATACAAATCTTATTTGTTTGTTTCCCAACATGTCGGTGGTGATATCACACGCAGTGAAGAGGTGGCAAGTGAATATCAGACCATGTGGCTTCTCTCGCTTGCCGAAATGCTTTGCTTTCTTGTTTTTCTGCTCCTTTTGCTGCTTGCTTTGCGTGCGGTCCTTGTCAAATGGGGCGGCTACAGACCCGAGCATACTGATGCTGATTTTGAAGAGCGACACCTCAGAAAAATACACGAAGAGTTTGATTGGCAGCTTATCAAATGCTATATTTTAGGCTTTGTCAGCGCACTTTTGTCATTTTTGTTTGATTATTTCAAGACCTGGCCCGATACCGAGGAGCTGCGATATTTCGCACGCTTGATGGAGGCGCTTTGGATTCCCGACTTTTTGTTTGCATTGCTGTTTGCAGTTTATACGATCTATACCCTTGTGCAGATCATGCAAAAGATCAAGGAGCGCTTCCGGTTTGAATGAATAATGTCTGACTGTTTTTCACATACTATTCCTGTCCCCGTGTGATAACACAATGAAAAGGAGATTGATGTGATGCGGAACCAGAACCAAAATCAGAACAACCAAAACAATCAAAACAATCAAAACAATCAGAGCAATAACCAGAATAACCAGAATAACCAGAACAATCAAAATAATCAGAACCAGAACAAGAACTACCAAAGCCGTTAAAAGGCACCTGAAGGGGAGGGGCGACTGGTTCGCCCCTTTTTCGTTTCTATTGATACCCAAAGTGAGGTTTACATATGTCAGAACTGTCCGAACGTTATCTTACAGCCAAGCGTGCACTCTTTGATCGCTATTACGGATCACTCAACAACGAGCAGCGCGAAGCGATCTATCATATCAATCACCCCCTGCTGATCCTTGCGGGTGCGGGGAGCGGAAAGACCACGGTGTTAGTGCGCCGCATTTCCTATATCATTCGCTTTGGCAACGCGTATCAAAGTGACTATGTGCCGTTTGATCTCGACCCTGCGCACGTATCGTCACTTGAAGCAGCTGTCAAAGCAGACATGAGCAAGGGGGAGCTGGAGGCGTTGCTTTCGCAGTTTTCGAACAGCCCGTGTCCGCCGTGGCGATTACTTGCCATTACCTTTACCAATAAGGCAGCAGGTGAGATCAAGGCAAGGCTTGCCGCCGCCTTTCCAGAGGACCCCGACCTCACAGGCAGTATCTGGGCAGGCACATTTCACTCGATTTGCATGCGTATGCTGCGCCGCTACACAGAGGCGGCAGGCCTTCGTGAGGGCTTTTCGGTATACGATGCCGACGACAGCAAAAAAGCCATGCAGGCGGTGCTAAAGGAGCTGAATATCGACGATAAGATCCTTTCGCACAAGACCGCGCTCTCTTACATCAGCCGTGCCAAGGATAAGATGATCACCCCCGAGACCTTTGAGATTGAAATGGGGAACGACCACCGAATGAAGCTGATTGCCAAGGCTTACGAGGCGTATCAAAAGCGCCTTGCTGCCTCCAACGCGCTTGATTTTGACGATATCATCTGCCGTACGGTGCAGCTGCTGGAAAGCAATAAAGAAATTCGCGAAAGCTACCAAAGCCAGTTCCGTTATGTTTCGGTGGACGAGTATCAGGATACCAACGAGGCACAGTTCCGCCTTACGGCGCTCCTATCGGGCGGCTGGCGCAATTTAATGGTTGTAGGCGACGATGACCAAAGCATTTACAAATTCCGCGGCGCCACCATTGCCAATATTTTGAACTTTGATCGTGTTTTCCACGATGCAAAGGTCATTCGACTTGAGCAAAATTATCGCTCCACGCAATCTATCCTTGATGCTGCCAATGCAGTGATCGCACACAACGAAGGGAGGAAGGGTAAAACGCTTTGGACCGACCGTGGACAGGGCAATAAGATCCATTTGCTTAATCCCGAGCATCAG
>CAZOWH010000008.1:0-23626 GCA_964583425.1 uncultured Lachnospiraceae bacterium | reverse complement strand
CGCCCCTATCGCTCACTGATACGTCTTGGTGACGAGGTGAATTTTACCCTGCGCCACGGCGAAAAAACATACAGCTGCAAGCTTTTTGGCACGCTGAACCGCCGCAATCCCCTGTTTTTCTCGGAGCAGGGCATTGTACAGTGTCTACACAGCTTCCGCTTCCGACGTATAGAATATTTTCGCTACACCACGCAGTTTGCGTTCGGCTTTGAGGCTGAGGGCACCAAGGTCCTTATCGTAAACCCCGTTTCAAAGGAGATCTTCGCGGGGCACACCAATTTTTTCCGCCTGATTGACACGGGCGAGACGGTCGGCAGCTATAAGATCTTTACCGCCACGGGCTTTCTCGGCGCCCTCTCGCGCGACGTGGTGGACCGCTGAGGGCGCCAAGAAAGCAGGCGTGCGTTGGTGCTTTGGAAGTTTTCAAAATGCATGCGTGACAAAATTATGCGTGCTGTACTGTTGCAAAAAATGTCTACATATGGTAAAATGATTTCATATGCCCCCAATTTCAAAAGGCAGGTTGACACATGAAGATCAAGACTAAAGAAAAAAGCTATGAAGAAGTGCTGACGCTTCCCACCAAGCCACATAAAAAGCCCTTAAGGCAGGGGCTTTTCTGGCGCACGCTGTTGCGTGCGGTCTCCACACCCGACCTTTTAGCCACACGCTTCAAATGCGAAAAAATAGGCATGGAGCGCCTTGGCAAAAGAGAGCCCGCATTGTTTTTGATGAACCATTCGAGCTTTATTGACCTGAAGATCGCCTCCACGATCCTTTATCCCCGCCCCTTTAACATTGTTTGCACCACCGATGGGTTTGTGGGCAAAAATCTGCTGATGCGCCTGCTTGGCTGTATCCCCACAAGCAAATTTGTGACCGATCTCAATCTCGTGCGCGACATGGTGCATGCCACCAAAAAGCTGAAAAGCTCGGTTTTGATATTCCCCGAGGCAGGCTACTCCTTTGACGGCACGGCAACCACCCTGCCCGACAGCCTCGGCAAATGCGCAAAGCTCCTTGGCGTGCCGATCGTGATCATTCAAACCTACGGTGCGTTTGCGCGCGATCCGCTCTATAATAATCTGCAGCAGCGCCGTGTCAAGGTTTCTGCCACCATGGAATATCTGCTCTCACCCGAGGAGATCAAGACGCTTTCCGCCGAGGAGATCGCCGCGCGGATCGGCAAAAAATTTGCCTTTGACAATTTCCGCTGGCAGCAGGAGAACAAAATAAAAATTGACGAGCCCTTCCGTGCCGATTGCCTTAACCGTGTGCTTTACAAATGCCCCGGCTGCGGGAAGGAGGGAGAGCTGCTCGGCAAGGGCACCACGCTCACCTGCCATGCCTGCGGCAAGGCTTGGGAGCTCGATGAATACGGCTACCTGCGTGCCACCGTAGGTGAAACGGAATTTTCGCACGTGCCCGATTGGTACGCATGGGAGCGCGCGTGCGTCAAAAAGGAAATTGAGGAAAATAAATATCTGCTTGAGCTTGATGTGGAGATCTATATGCTGGCGGACACCAAATGTCTTTACCACGTGGGCGATGGGCACCTCACGCACTCACGCGCAGGCTTTCACTTAACGGGGTGTGAGGGGAGGCTTACGTATTCACAGGATCCCATTTTATCCTATACCCTCAATTCCGATTTCAACTGGTACGAGATCGGTGATGTGATCTCGATCGGCACCAAAAATCTGCTGTATTATTGCTTTCCGAAGGAAAAGGGCGATTTTGCCGCCAAGGCACGCCTTGCCACCGAGGAGATCTACAAGATCGTGCGCGAGGAGCGCACCTCGCTTCACAGAGCGGCAGTCGCCGCCAAGAAGGCATAGCTCCACTTTGGCTGTTTAACGAAACGCATAAGCGAGCAAAATAAAATAAATATCGATTTATGAACAGGAGTACTATCATGGAAGCACTAAAAAAAGCCGTTGAAAAGCACCGCGACCTGATCCTTGAAGCCGAACGTCATATTTGGCGCAACCCCGAAACGGGCTATCGCGAGGTAAAGACCTCTCGGTACCTTGCAGAGCAATTCGAGCAGCTCGGATACAATCTCACCTTTGCCGAGGGCATTCCCGGATTTTATACCGTGCTCGACACAGGGCGCGAGGGTCCCGAGGTACTGGTGCTGGGCGAGCTTGACTCGATCATTTGCCCCGACCATCCTGATGCCGACCCCGAAACGGGTGCCGTCCATTCCTGTGGACACCACGCACAGTGTGCGGCACTCCTTGGGCTTGCCGCGGCGCTGAAGGAGGAGGGCGTACTGGACGGGATGTGCGGCAGAATACGCCTTTGCGCCGTGCCCGCCGAGGAGCTGCTGGAGATCGAATACCGCAAGGAGCTGCGCCAAAAGGGTGTGATCAAATATTTCGGCGGCAAGCCCGAGTTTTTGTACCGCGGCTATTTTGACAGCGTGGATATGGCGTTTATGGTACACACCTCACGCAGCTTTGCGGTGAGCGGCGGATCGGTTGGCTGTATCGCAAAAAATATTATTTACAAGGGCAAGGCGGCACACGCGGGCGGCGCGCCGTGGGATGGCGTGAATGCGCTGTACGCGGCAAGCTGCGGTCTGAACGCTGCCAATGCCCTGCGCGAGACCTTTAAGGAAAGCGACATCATCCGCTTCCACCCCATTATGACGGGCGGCGGCTATATGGTAAACGCCATTCCCGCCGAAGCGCGCCTTGAAAGCTATGTGCGCGGCAAGACCTTTGAAGCCATTTCGGAGGCAAATAAAAAGTTGAACCAAGCCTTAACGGGCGCCGCGCTCTCGCTTGGTGCAAATGTTGAGATCGTGGATATCCCCGGCTATGCCCCCCTTGAAAACGACGAGGGCATGATGAAGCTTGCCAAGGATGCCATTACCGAGATGCTCCCCGAGGAGGAGGCCAGCTTCAGCCGCAAGATCGGCTCGGGCAGCACTGACATGGGCGACCTTTGCTGCATCATGCCCGTGGTGCACCCGTATGCGGCAGGCTCTGCCGGCACGGGGCACGGCAGTGATTATCAGATCGCCGACCCCGAGCGTGCCTGTGTTTCAAGCGCCAAGCTCCAGCTGGCAATGCTCTCGCTGCTGCTCCGCGACAACGCCGCGCGCGCCAAGGCGATCCTTGCCGACTTCAAGCCCCAATTTCCCTCCAAGGAGGCATATTTTGCCTATGTTGACGGCTTCAACACCGAGGGCAACCGCATCACCTACCGCGAGGACGGCGTAGCCGAAGTCAAGCTGTAATATTTACGTCTCCGCGTAAAAATACCGCAGGCACCATGGTGCCTGCGGTATTTTGATTTTCAAAAAATCCATATTTTCATTTTCTCCATTTACATTTACCGCCCAATTTGTTAATATGACTTTATCTTGATTGGAGGTTTTTATGTCTGTCATCATACAACAGCTATTCGTTTTTTACGCCTTTCTGCTGCTCGGCTGGGGCTTTGGCAAATGGAAAAAGGAGACCGCAAAGGGCGCAGGACTGCTTTCCCTGCTGCTGGTAAATCTGTTTTTGCCCTGTAAGATCTTTGAGACCTTTTCCGCGCACTTTACCGCGGCATACATACGCGAAAACAGCCTGTTTTTGCTGGTTTCTGTCTCACTGCTCATCCTTTTTTCGGTCATAGCGCTCCTACTTACTCGCGTGCTGACCAAGCACGCCTATGAGCGCCGCGTTTACTGCTATTCGCTCACGGTCTCCAACTATGCCTATATGGGCTACGCGCTCACAGGAAATGTATTCGGGCAAACGGCGCTTACCAATCTCATTTTATTTTGTATTCCTTTTGCCATTTATACCTACACCGTCGGCTTTTTCCTGCTGTCGGGTAAAAGGATCACACCAAAAAGCTTTTGTCACCCCATGATCCTTGCTACTGCCTTGGGCATTGTATGTGGTCTTATAGGCTTCCGGCTGCCCACATTTGCCACAAGCCTTTTGTCCATGTCCTCTGCCTGCGTCGGTCCCATCAGCATGCTCTTAACGGGTCTTGTGCTCTCGGGCTTTTCCTTAAAGGAGCTGGTGTTTGACAAGGTCGCTTATATTGTCGTGGCACTGCGCTTGGTGCTGCTGCCCCTGCTCGTATTTGGGCTCTGCCGCTTATGCGGGCTTTCCTCCGTTCTGCCCTCCGCGGTGCTGATGGCATGCATGCCCTGCGGTCTTAATACCGTGGTATTTCCCAAGCTGGTGGGCGAGGATTGCAGACCCGGTGCGCGCCTTGCCTTTATCTCGCACATACTCTCGATGTTCACCCTGCCAATCTGGCTCTATATTTTACAGTAAGGAGAAACTGTCATGAACGCACAAAAAACACTAAAGCTCCTCTCGATCGGCAACAGCTTTTCGGTGGATACGATGGAGCATGTCGCAAATATTGCAAAAGACCTCGGCGTTTCCGTAAAGCTCGGTAACCTTTACGTAGGCGGCTGCTCGATCCGTAAGCATCACGAGCACGCGATGAGTGATGCACCTGTTTACAAATATTACACAAACACGGGCAACGGTTGGAGCTGCACGCCCGAATATAAGATCTCCGATGCCGTTTGTGAGGAGGAGTGGGATTGGATCTCGATCCAGCACGGCTCAAAGGACGGCAGCCGCTACAGCGCCCCCGAGGACTATGCACTCCTGCCCGCACTCCTTGACTATGTAAAGGAAAAGGCATGGAACGGTGTGAAATTTGCCTTTAATATGGCTTGGGTCGGTGAGCCGTACGATCACCATGAGATCACGCTCTTTGGCGGCGATCAGCTGCTGTTTTACAAGGCACTGACCGCGGCAACGCAGCAAGCGGTTGCACCCATTAAGGATATTGCGGTGATCTCGCCCACGGGCACTGCCGTTCAAAATGCAAGAACCGCCATACTTGACGGTCGCCTTTCCCGTGACGGCTTTCATTTAAGCTATGATATCGGCAGATACATCGCGGGGATGACTTGGCTTGCCACACTGACAGGCGTGGACGTAACGCCGCTTCGTTGGGCACCCGAGGGCGTCAGTGAAACCGACATTGAAATTGCAAAGGAGTCGGTCGAGAACGCGCTCCGCGCGCCTTATACCGTCACCCACTCGCGCTACGCAAAAAAAGATTGATAAAAGCACGGGGCTGCGTCATTTGGCGCAGCCCCGTTTATCTTCTTATTTTACCGCATCGCGGATCTTCCACGCGGCGGCATCGAGTCTTGCCTCAGCGGTGCTTTCATCACAGCCGAGAATTTCGCATACAATACCAACCATACGGCGGCGGAGCTTGATGTTGGTGGGGCGCAGATTGACCATCATATTTTCATATACGCATCCGCACTTCACCAGCGCCATGGTAGAGAACATATTCAGCACCACCTTCTGCGAGGTGCCCGCCTTCATGCGTGTAGAGCCCGTAATGACCTCGGCACCCGTATCAAGCACTACTGTGATCTCGGCAGCACGCTCCATCGGCGTGTTGGGGTTATTGACGATCGCCACGGCAGCAGCACCTTTTTCCTTGGCGTAGTTCAGCGCGCCAACCACGTAAGCAGCGCCGCCCGATGCCGAAATGCCGATCACCACGTCGCCCGCCTTCATACCCTTTGCATCAAGATCGCGACGGGCAGCCTCGGGGTCATCCTCCTGTGCCTCGGCAGCAGTGAACATGCAGTTAGGACCGCCCGCGATAATGCCCGTAAAGAGCTCCTTTGAAACGCCGTAGGTGGGGGGACATTCGGCAGCATCCATCACGCCAAGGCGCCCCGAGGTGCCCGCGCCGATGTAAAAAATTCTGCCACCGTTTTGAATGGATCTGATCATGACCTCACACACCGCCTCGATCTCGGGCAGCGCCTTGTCAATGGCATCGCTCACCCTTTTGTTTTCCTCATTGATGAGAGAGAGTGCCTCGCGAAGCGGCATGGTATCGATATGTGTTGATCTCGGATTTCGTTTTTCAGTGTTGTTCATAGTAGCTCCTCCTTGCACGGGCAACCGCACCGTGTACCATTTCTTCAATTGAAAATGCAACCTTTATCTCATCGGGCAAATGCGCACGCATCAGCCGCTCCAAAAGCTCCGCATGGTGCGCAAGACCGCCGCAGATCACCACGGGGGTGCTTTTATCGGCAACATGCCGTCTTGCAGCAATGATCATTTCGGCAAGCGCCGCTGCGTTGCGCAAAAGGATCTCAAGTGCCACAGCATCCCCCTCCTCTGCCGCCTCAAACACCACGGGGGCAAGCGAGGCAATAAAGCGCTTGCCGCCGCTGTAGATCTCGGGAATGGCATCGGGCACGGTTTTTTGCAGCTTTTCTTCCAGTAGCTGTGTCAGCACCGTCTCACGCCCGCGCCCGTCGGTAGCGCGCAGGGCGGCAGAGAGCGCATCTCTTGCAATATCGTAGCCACTACCGCCGCCATCCAGCAGATACCCCCAGCCCGCCACACGGTGGCGCTTGCCGCCGCTTTGTGCAAAGGCTATGGTGCCCGTGCCCGCAATGATCGCCACGCCATCACCGCCGTGCAGGGCAATTTCAAGCGAGTTTTCGGCATCACTGCCATTTTCCACAGCGGCAAAGCCAAAGCCCGCAAGTGCGTTTCTGATATGCTCTACGTTATTGCCGCTGATGCCGCCGCCCGCAATCCCCGCAAACGCAGCGATCCGGTCGCATTTGAGACCTGCCGTTACCTGCAAAATGCCGCGGCGCAAAATTTCAAGGCAGCTTTCCATACCAATGTCATTGGGGTTGGAGGAGCCAAGCTTACACTCGGCAATTTTGTTGCCCGCCTCATCCTCCAGCAAAAACGCGGTCTTGGTGCCGCCGCCGTCAATCCCGAGAAAATATTTTGCCTGCTGCTTGCTTTCAAGCAATGCACCGATGGTGGTGTGCAGCACGGCGGCAAGATCAAGCAGCACCTCCACGGGAGGGATGGCACCGCCGCGCTCCCATTTGCTGACCGCCTTTTCGGAATATCCCACAAGCTCGGCAAGCTCGCGCTGTGTGTAGCCGTGCTCGCGCCGTGCGCGCTGTAAGCGCTCGGCAAAAACCAAAGAAAGCTCCATCTTTTCACTCCTTTTTTGATTTCACTCTCATTTTATCCTATTAAATGGAGATTGTCAACCTACATTTCGTGGTTTCCACGCCAAAAGTCTACCAGAAGTAGAGGCACGCTACCGACAAGATGCGCCGCAATCAAAGCACACCCGGACACTGCTCCTATATGGTGAAAGCTATCTTGCAAGCTTTTTGGCGCATATCCCCAAGCAATATGCGCTGAAGTGCGCATGAAGCACGGCCGTCGAAGGCTTCTGCACTTGCCCGGCTTTTGAAAGCTCAACTATGATAAAATAAAGGAGCATCACATTTATCATCAAAATAAAAGAAAATCGCTTTCGCTGTTGCAAAAATGACAGCGAAAGCGATTTTGCATCTAAATAAGACAACACCCTTTAGTTGTAAAATATCATCGGTTGCCTGCCGTATGATAGCTTGCGGCATGCCGCCTGTGTGAGACCACGATCGGCACGTCGCAAAGAAACCGCACCGCAAAGGGCGCATTTTCGGGGATACCCTGCGCCTTGAGCGACAACGAATTAAAATAAAGTGCGTCACCGTCCACCTCATCACCGATGATCGAAAGCTGCTTGATGCAGCATTTTCCAAGCTCCGCTTTGATGAACCGCACTCTTTGTGCGGTATTCTCAAAAAACAACTCGATCCACACCGTAGCACGCGATAAGGTGGTATTTAACAGCGTAAACTCAAAATCCTCGGCACAGGCGGTTGACAAATTGCTGAAGATCCATGTGGTAGCGCCGCAATTGTCAAGCCCCGTATGATAATTTCTTTCCAGCTCCTTTTTGCCATAGGCAGGCGGCGTATACGGCAGCGTAATGGTACGCTGTGGCGTGCCTGCGATCATTTCCGCGACCCCCACATCACGCATTAGATAGCGTGTGCTCGGACGGTGCGCGCTGAAAAGCGTATAGGCGGTATCCTCGGAGGCGGGCAGCAAGCAGACCTGCGGTGCGATCAGCGCATAGCCCGCGATCTCGGCATTCGGATCTCCCGACTGAAAGCCGTGGTGCGGCACCTGTAAAATATCCGCCTTTAAGTAGCTACCGTATTTTTGCGGCAGCCTTGCCGCAGCAAAGGAGGCGTCGGCGGTCCAAAGGATCACCTGCCCCGCCAGCTCCATGCGCATGACCAGCGAGGTGGCGTTGATATTATCGGAGCAATGGATCGTATCGTCGATCGAGGCAAGGATCTCACAAACAGCATCCCCCACCCGATATCTTTGCCCCGTATGTGCCATATATACAGGAGCGTTCGTCTCTTGCTTGATCACATCAAACATTCGCGGAATACGCTCAGCACCCGAGGAGTTTAACCAAAGACGCGAGCCGTCAGCCAGCTTGGGGTAATGCGCAAGATCGTTGGCATCGGGAAAATTCAGCAAAAATTTCTCTATCTCCACCGCCTCTACATACTTTTCCATAAACTTGAAAAAGCAATGAAAATGATCGTCGTGCGGATGTGTCATGACCCACATAGCAATCACGGGGCGCGGCTCGGGAGAGCCATCGCACAGGCAACGGAACAGGCGGTCCGCATCAGTCTCAAACTCACAGCCGCCGTCAATTACGACAAAGCGCCCGTCCGGCAAGCGGATGGCATAGGATAAGCCAAAAACCTCGAGCGCAATCTGCGTGATCTGTGCACAAACACAGGCGGCGGGAGCCTGGTCGCGGTAGGAAAAGTATCTGCAATGCTCCTCGGTAACAAGTGTCAGCTCCCTTATGGCTTCATAATAATTCAAAAACACGCCCTCGTCCGCCCTACTGAAGGCAGCAAAGCAGTGCCCGTTATTGCAATAGCTCTCCTTTTGCTCATACCCGTTTTTGAGGAGCAGTGCGCAGTAGGCATCAAACGCATGTCTCTCACTCTGCGGTAAAATATAGGTAATGGCACTTGCGTTCTCACGCGTCTCGAAAAAAGTGGTCTCTCCAAATGCGGGAAATTTCATATTTTACCCTCCTTTCACAAGCATCAGCCGCGATAAAATACAGAAAAAGGGAGCCGATATCCATGGCTCCCCTCGCTATGGATGCTACTCCAATTATAGCATCATTTTTACACCTATACAAGATACTATTGCGCAGATCTGCGCAGAAATTCAGCATTCGGGCACAGGCACAAAATGTTACTTTGCCGTATGCCCGACGATTACGTGCTCCACAATATGTGTTTTTGCTTCACGCTTGCCGAGAATGATATCGACCGCCGCCTCCGCCACCTTGGCAACAGAATATCCCACAGAATCGATACCAATATTGTACTTATCAATGGCATCCAGGTTGTCAAAGCCCACGATCCGTGCATTTTTTGTCTTGAAATAGACCTGAAACGCGTAATGATCGGTTGAGCAGATAATAGCAGTCTTTTGGTCATACATGGGCTGAATATCGGCAATATCCGTCACAACGGTGTGCGTTTTATCACCTATCGCGCGCAAAAAGCCCTCATACCGTGCCCGCTGTGAATGCGCATTGGGGTATTCGAGTGCAGGCGAGAAATACACAATGCTCTCATATCCCTTACCCGATATTTTATCGGTCATTTCACGCATGGCAGCAAAATCATCCACACCCACATAGGGCACACCGCCAACATTGTTCCCTACCGCCACAATCGGAATGCGGAAAAGCTTTAAATAATTGTGGAACTCACTCCCCGCGTTGACCGAGCAAAGAATAATGCCCTTCACACCCATATTGTATAGATTTCGGATACATTCGATCTCGCATTGCCTGTCGTAGTGCGTCATCATGACCACGGCACTAAAGCCGAGGCGCCGCAAGATAAACTCGATCTCGGTGATCAGCTTTGAAAAATACTCGTTGTTGAGATTAAATATCACAATGCCGATCTGCCCTGCTGTACGATCAGGTGCAGGCATGTCGATATGCTCACGGTAGCCGTACTCACGCGCCACGCGCAGGATATGCTGCTTGGTCTCTGCCTTGATATCGTGACGACCGTTCAGTGCCCTGTCGACCGTCCCCTGCGAAACGCCGCAAATGGCGGCAAGCTCTGCCGTGGTGATCTTCAAATGCTTCATTTTTTCAACTCCAGCTGCTTTGTGATATGCTGCTTTGCAAATACCGCCTTGCCACCCGAAAAGCTGAAAGCTATCTCCTCGCCGTCAACCAAAACCGCAGATATCCCGTCAAACGGGGTGCCAAATGCAGTAAGATCAAGCGCGCCCTCAATGAGGTACACTATCATTTTTTCCCTCGTCACGAATACCGTGCCCCAAGCGCCTTCAACGCTAAAAAGGCAGGAAAAATCCTCGGTTTGGTAGGGGGCAAAGCCGATATAGCCGCGTGGCAGATCAAAGGAAAAGCCCGAAAGGATCGGCAGCAGCGCAAAGCTTGCCATCGAGCGGGCATAATTACTGCCGCACTCGATCTCACTCCAAGGGTTGCGCTTTTTTCCGTCGTAACGGTCACGGATGGCAGCCACAACACGCCTACCGGCATCTACCTTGCCGTATGCGCACAAAAGCCCCGCAAAGGCGTATTCAAAGCCCGTCATGGTCTCCTCACAGTAGGGCACGGGAATCTTTGGCTTTTTGGCACCTGTGGGATAATCGCAGATCACGGCACCCGCCTCATCACCAAGCGAGAAAATGCGCCACGGGTTCACAAAATCACCAATACGTGTCTTAAAATTGTTCTCCATCATCTCATCCAGCGCCACTGATACCTGTGCGGGATCAAAGATATCACCAAGCCCGCAAAGCGCGGCGTGCCACTGTGCCAGCAGCTGATCGAGCGCCGAGCCCTCGCCCACCTGATACTTGATCTCGCCCGTTTCGGCATTCCAATAGGTCTCGGTGGCATCATAGCGTTCGATCAGCGCCCGATCGGTCAGATCGACCTTGTGGAAAAAGTATTTGCCGTTAAAAAGATTTTCCCGTGTCCAGCGGTAGCCCTTTTCAAACAATGCGGCATACTCCCCGGCACGTTCCTTCTCACCAAGATAATCCGCCATCTCGCTTGCCGCCTTCAGGGCTGCAAGGTACATGCCCTCCAGCCAAGAGGAGGGCCCGAAAAGCTCCATATCCAGCGTGTGGTGCTGTCTGCCCTCCAGCACGCCGTCCTTATCCCGATCCCAGCCATCGGGGTTTTCCGCACTCCACGCGTATGCCAGCACATGCTGAATCCTCTCCCAGTTGCTGCGCAGCCACGCATCGTCTCCCGAAAGCTTCCACTCGCGATAGCACTTGATCACCGCACCCATTTGCCCGTCGACACAGGCACGCTTGGCGGCAGGCTCACGCCCCAAGGGCAGCTGTAGCCGAAAGGACATTTTACCGCTTGGCACCGTGCTGTATTTGAACTCAAGCTCGCGGATCGAACGCTCAAGCGCGGGAAACAGGAACGAGAGCGCATAGGCGTAATTCCACACATGCTGGCAGGTGCCCTCACAAGAGCCCTCCTTTTCATGCACACCCTCCCAGCCGTAAAACGAGCCATCAGAAAGCCGCCACACGGTAGGAGATTTCAAGACTGAAAGGTTTGCTGCCGCTGCCTCTACCATTTCGGATGGCAGCGTGCTGCCGTACAGCGCCTTGGCAAACCGCCGCGTGCGCGCAAAAAGCGTATCGTAATTTGCCAACGCATACGCCGCCACCTCTGCCGAGTCGCGGAAGACGGTGGCGTAATAATTTTTCCAGGAAATATCCTTACCTGCGGCATCCTTCATCGGATTCCAGTAGTTATAGTTGTTGGGAATATTCCACGCCAACACAAAGCGGGCACGCTCCACCGCGCGCGGTGCTACCGTAAGCTCGGCAACCACCGTACCGGTATCAAAGCTGCCATCGGTCGCATAGTGGCGCTCGCGCAGCGGCGCCACGGTATGAAAATCATTCCAATAGCTGACAACGCCATCCTGCCATTTGCCGCGATACCAGTATTCCTGTATATAAGCCGTCTTGGCATCGGTGGCAACCGTCAGGTCACCGTAGCCGATCTCATCCTGCCCCTTATCCGCGCGATACAGCATCAGCGCTCCACCCTCCGTGATGCGGTTGCGCGAAACGGGAAAGGGATTTGCCACCGACAGCGCGATCTGATAGGTACGCGGCACGGCATCGGTATTTTCCACCGCGATCTCAAAAAACGCGGCAGGCAGACTTGAATTGTAGGCATCGTTCGGGATCATGGGGTTGAACGCTGTCATTTTCACATTGGCGGGAAATTTTTCGTCGGCAAAATCAAGCGTAGCTATCGGAAGCTCACCGTCAAAGGTGACCTGCCGAAAATGCGGAAAGCCGCACATAGTCTCGGATTCGGGTCCGTAGCCAAAGCCGCGATAGCGTGTCTGGCGGTAGCGCCCCACAAGTTCCTTTTGCATATCACCGTTGAGGATATATGTGATAGGCTCTCCCTCACCCAGCGCCTTAATGGCAAAATGAGAATATCCGTTGATGCTCCCCTTATCGGGGCGATTGAATATCTCAAAGTCCACCAGCCTGCCGGCACCATCCAGCCCAATGCTGCCCGTGCCAATACCACCGAGGGGAAAGGAGATCTCCTGCGTGTATTTTCCGCTGTATTTCATAGCTCCTCCAAAACAGTATTATTTCTCGGTTGGTGCGTAATAAAGCAAAGCACTCACCTTTTTCGGCTTATCAAAGGTAATGCTGATCTTGGCGGTGCGTGCCGTGGGAAACTGGCAGATTGCCTTATGCCCGATGGTGGTACCCCTGAACACCGTTATCGGGTACCCGTAGCTGAAGGGATAGAGCTTGATCTCAAATTGCTCGATCTCGCAGTCGGCATCAAGCTCCTCCTGCAGCACTACGTGATTGACAAGCTGCTGCGGCATTGTCAAAACAATTTCTCGCTCCCCCGCCTCCATCTCGTAGGCAAGCGGCGCGGAAAAGCGCTCCTTGATGACCTTGCCAAACTCCAACAGCCGTGCCTTGTCCTTTTCGGGCAGCTTTCCACGGCGGTCGGGGCCGATGTTGATAAGGAAGTTGGCACCCCTGCCAACAGAATAGTAATAAAGCCCCACAAGCTCATCCACACTCTTGACGGTATGCTCGTCGCTGTCGCTGTAAAACCAATTCTTAAGGCGCATGCGGAAGTCGCACTCCACGGGCAAAAAACGCGGCTCTGCAAGCAGATCCTTAATATCCTTATTGATCGAAAAATCGGTTTCTGCCACCGTGATTTTGTTGGGGCTGTGCGCCATACCCGACTCGTTGCCCACCCAACGGGTATCGGGATCCCACATGTTGAAGATCAGGATCTCGGGCTGCAGCGCGCGGATGGCGGCAATGATGCGCACGGTATCATACTTGTGATCCTCACTGCCGCAGCCGTCAAACCAAAGATAGTCGATCTTGCCGTAATTTGTAAGCAGCTCAGAGATCTGATTGATAAAATAGTCGTCGTACTCGCGCGAAGGCATTTTGGAGGAGCCAAACTGCGCGGGCGAATAGTAAAGTCCTACCTTTACGCCGTACTTGCGGCAGGCATCCACGTATTCGCGCACCACGTCTCCCTTGCCATTTTTCCAAGGTGTGTTTGCTACCGAGTAATCGGTATAATTCGAGGGCCAGTTTGCAAAGCCGTCGTGATGCTTGCAAACAAGCACCGCGTACTTGGCACCCGCCTCGTGAACGGTCCTGATCCAATCCTCGCAGTCAAGCTCGGTGGGGTTAAAGCTTGAAAGCTCCATTGGTCGCATATCCCAGTCCTTGTGCCCCTCGTTAAAGGTTCGGATGCCGAAATGGAAAAACGCCCCCATTTCCCAATCCATAAAATCTATTTGTTCTTTTCTGATGGTTGCCATTGTACGCTCCTTTGCAATACTTGATACTATCCATTATAAAGGCAAAAAAATTCCGTGTCAACAGACACGGAATTTTTTTGCTTTGGCTTCACGCGCAAGCAGTCAGACCTCAAGAGAAAGCCCGTCTATCGCCTCGATCATGCCGAGCTCCTGCAAAAAAGCCGTTACGCGCGCATTGTTTATTTTGGGGTCGATGTGGTTGGCGATCAGCGTGGTATCCTCGCGCGCGATACCGGTCTCCCGCAGTGCCTGTACCATCAAGGGCAGTAACAGCATATTATTATGCTCCCCCGCATTCCCGTAATCGATGGGGTCATGCGACATGTTTGTGGAATCGAGGATCGCGGCATCCAGCACCACGCCCGCGACCGCCATTTTTATCGGAATGCGCTCCTGCGGATAGGGTCTTCGATCAAGCCTTTCTACGCACAAAACCAGCGCTTCGACAATCTCCCGCTCAGTGAGAAGCACATCAAACGTCGCCTCATTATCATACCATGTGCAAAGCGTGAAAAGCGGCAAAAGCCCCGTTACATGATCCTCATGTCCATGCGTGGTGAAAACAGCCTTCAGCTGTGTAAATTCTTTACCGTACCGCGGCAAAAGATCCGCCACGGGTGCGCCCGCATTTAAAAGATATATACGCTCACCCACCTCAATCATGGCACCCGAGCGAAATGCTCCTTTTGCGGCAAGCCGCCGCCTGTACCTAAAAAAGTAATTTTCACGGCTGCACCTCACGCCCGCACACGGGCGATCAAATAGCCATAGGGCGCCAATGTTATGGTATTCCCCGCAAGCGAGGCATCGCTGCACAGCAGCATCTCGGTAACATCAAATTCTTCCCCCAGCACGGCGGTAACGGGGTAGTTTTTGCTGTTTACCGCAACCAAAACACGCTCGCCCCCACACGTGCGCAGATAGGCAAGCAGTGCCTCGGGCGCGTCGCTTGTCACGAATTGCAGCGCACCGCGGCGAATTGCCTCGCTTTCGTGATACAGACGGTGTATCCGACGCATAAAGTCAAGCCTTCTCACCCCGTCTGCGGTAAAGGCCTTTGACCAGTTCATGGCGCTGCGCTTGCCGTAAAAGCGATTGGAAAACATGCAGTTTTCGGCATCGTCGCACAGCTCGTAGCCGTTCCACACAAACGGCACGCCCACATAGGTGTTGACAACCGCAAGTGCCGCCTCTACGCCACGTGAGGTCATGATGATCTCGTTTCGCTTCCCGTTGCAATCGCTTGCCGTATCGTGATTATCAAGCGACCGTATCAGCTTGCCGATATTTTCGCCGTACTTCAAACACTCGCTTTCATACAGCTCCACCATGTCACAGGCAGATTGCCCCTCGCCGAAAATCTTTCTCATCAGCTTGCGCCATGCAAACGCATAGCTAAGGTCAAAGGTCTCATCAATGTATTGCGGCTTCTCGCCCTCGTTGAGCGTGATGAGTGAGGGGTGCGCCGCGCGCAAGCGGGAAAACGCCTCCTCCCAGAAATCCAGCGGCACGTCATCGCCAACGTCACAGCGAAAGCCGTCCACGCCGTATTCCTCTACCAGCACACGCATGTTTTCCATCAAATACTCGCGCAGCTCCCTGCTTGCAAAATTCAAGCGCGCAAAGGGCCAGCGGTCGGGCACCTTGATGCTGCCATCCTCGTTACGCTCCACAAAATCGGGATGCTCGGCAATAAACACAGCCTCCCTGCCGCAATGCAGATATACCAGGTCAAACATCACCAAAAGTCCAAGACGGTGCGCCTCCGCCACAAACAGCTTCAGATCCTCATCCGTGCCGTATTCCTCGTCTACGTGAAAATAATCCGCGATCTTGTAGGGGTTTTTCGGGTTATTCGTTTCGGATGCCCGCTGTCGCTCGCTCCAGGCCTCTCTGTCCTCGTTGCACTCCTGCACAAAAAACGGGCAAACGTATACAATATCCACGCCAAGGCTTGCCACGTGACCGAGCAGCTTGGTAGCGGCTGCAAGCGTGCCCTCCGGAGTAAAGGTGCGCAGTGCCAGCTGATAGATGATCTTTTTTGCGTTTTCTTTCATGACGATTCTCCTTTCGCCGCTTTGCGGCTATATACTATAATACCACGGGTGAGAAAAAAATCACACTGCAAAAACGGCAATCAAGGTTGATTTTTCGACACAAATTTCGTATAATTATGGTGTATTAGGAGGTGATTTGTTTGATTTTCGAGCAAGATGCGCTTGCCTTTGAGATACTTGATGTGTTTCGCGTACGGCAAAAAGATGTGACGGTGTATAACACCGCACGCAATTTTGATGCCCTTTCCTTCCGCATTCATGCCGATACAAGCATCCAAGCCGCACACAAAAGCATTCACCTTGGAACAGGCTCGATTGCATTTTTTCCCGCCAAGGTCGATTACACGCGCACGACCAAGGAGGATGACTTGATCGTGATCCATTTCCACAGCCTCAGCTATTACGCCTCTGACATTGAGCATTTCACCCCGAAAGATGCTCAAAAATATCAAAATCTTTTTAACGAAGCACTAACCCACTGGCAAGAAAAGGACCTCGCGCACAAGCACGAGGTCTCGGCATTGCTTTGCCGTATATTTGCGGAATGCCTCCGCGACGTAAAAAACGAAGCAAAGCCGCGCAGCAGAATCGAGGCATCCCTGCGTTATATAGATCAAAGCTGCCTCGAGCCCGATTTTTCCCTCACCCGCGCAGCAAGCCTCTCCTTTGTCAGTGAAACCTATTTCAGAAGGCTGTTTCACAAGGAACGTGGCACCACTCCAAAGCAATATGTGCTGCATCGTCGCTTGAAGCACGCCGCAGCATTGCTGCAAACGGGATACTATACCGTGGGAGAGATCGCCCACCTTTGCGGCTACCGTGATGAAAAATATTTTTCGGTAGAATTCAAGCGTACCATGGGTGTGTCGCCCTCAAAGTATGCATACGCACGCGAGTTTAAAAATGTAACATAGCGTAAAAATATGCCATGCAGGGGCTGCCATCATATTTCAAGCGTCATGCCGTCGTAGGCGGGCATCAGCCCCATATCGCGCAGCAGCTGCGCGGTTGCCTCGTCGTCGGCACGCGCACCCATGTGGTCGGCGATCAGCAGGGTATCCTCACGGGCAATGCCCGTTTCCTTTAAGGTGCGTATCACCTGCGGCATCAGCAGGTAGTTGTTGTGCTCACCCGCGTTGCCGTAGTTAATGGGGTCGTGCGACATATTGGTAGAGTCAAGAATTGCCGCATCCAGCACCACGCCTGCGTTGAGATACCTCCATTCTCTTGGCGTAAACCACGCACCGTCAAGCCCGTAATAAAGCTTTTGGCCATTCTTTTCAAAAATGTAATGCAGCACGTTGCCATCGGCATGATTGGCGGGCAGTGCCGTCACGGTCATGCCTGCCGCCTCAAACTGATCCATGGGGTTCAGGGGGCAAACGTTCACCAACGCCTGCTCCTCCTCGCTCAGCTGCAAAACCGACACGTGCGCCTTGTGGCACCATACGTTGATTTTTTGCTTTGCCGCAGAAACGTATCCCAAGAGCGCCTCCTTTTGATAGTGGTCGCGGTGGGTGTGTGAAAGAAACACGTCGGTCACGCAATCGGTTTTTGCCCCCAGCTTTGTGGCATAGTCAAAGGATTGCAGTGCCATATCCACCACCACGTTATCGTCGATCAAGAGCGAAGCGCAGCGGCGGTGATGTGCCTCGATCTCCGCCTCGGGGCGCAGCTTCGAGCCTGCGGCACCCGTACCGAGAAATACAATTTTCATGGGTCTATTCTCCTTTTTCATAAGCTTTTATTTCATATAGGAAAGCAGTACCCCTGCCGCCTTTACAAGATACTGCGCATACGCCTCGCGCATTTCGGGCGGAAGCTTGCCCGCGGAGCACTCAAAGTTAAACACGCCGTCAAAGCCCGTCTGTGCCAGCCCCCGCATAGCATCCTTCCAATCCACGTTGCCGATAAAGGGCGGCTCGTGCGTGTCGTCACCCGCATAGTTGTCATTGACGTGTATCACCTTCAAGCGCTTGCCAACGCAGGCAAGCCCCTCGGATTGCTTAATGCCGCTGATATTGGCATGGCCGAAATCCCAGCAGATGCCAATGCCGAGCGCATCCGCGATCTCGCAAAGCTCGTCGGGTGCTTGGCAGTAGCGGTGCGCGGCAACGGTGGCATGCACCAAGCGCATATTTTCCACCACCACGTTAAGCCCTATCTTGTTTGCATACTCCACAAACGGGGCAAGATGCGTCATTACAATGTCGTATTGCTCGGTACGGTCATATTGGCGCATCGGCAGCGTGACGGCATTGGGGTGCATGACGGCATATTTGATGCCCGAAAGCTTTGCTGCATCCATGGCGCGATACATTTTTTCGGAAAACGCCCGCAAAATTTCGGGGTCCTTGGTGCCACCCTTTCCAATAAAAGGCAGGTGCCCCACCTCAAAGGGAATATCAAGCTCGGTGGCATCCGCCACCGCCTGCTCGACCACAGGCTGCCAGCCATCCTTGGTAAGGTCAAGGATACCAATGCTGAAATCGGCAGCCTCAAAGCCCGCCTTTTTGTTGAAAAGCAGACCTTGTCTGATAAATTCGGAAATATTCTCTCTTGATGTCGCGTGCATATTCAGCGGCGAGCTGATACGTAATTTTTTCATACTGTTTCGTTCCTTTTCTTTGTTTTGTGCGTTTTTACTCCTCAAAGCAATCGTAAGACTCCAGTATCCACCTTGCTGTATCATACGTCAGCTTTTCCAGTTGTCGTTGCTGGAAAAGCTGGGGGTTCGAAAGGCGCGATGCGCGTGTGGCACCTTCAAATTTTCTTCTCTTGCCGGATTTGAGCAGATCGTCGCCCGCTTCGAGCGTAAAATAGCCGGCAAACCCCACGTCAAGCAGGGCATTTAACACCTCATCGTGATTCATCGTGCCAAAAAACGGCATCACGTGGTCATCTCCCGTGCCGCGGTTATCGTTATAATGGATCGCCCACAGCTTATCACCCAGCGCCATGATCTCATCATACTGGCTACCCACGATATTGGCATGACCCGTATCCCAGCAGCCACCGAACTGCGGATGCCCCACGTATTCGATAAACTCGCGCATATCCTTGCCAGAATAAAGGTAATAGCAGCCCTTACCAATATTGCTTTCCGCAGAATTTTCGCAAAGCACGTTTACACCGCAGCGCTCCATGGTGGGGATCAGCTTTTGATAAAAATCGCGATTGAGCGCGAACCACTCCGCCTTCTCAATACCGCGCCGCACGCCTGCGTGCGATACCGTGTTTTTGATGCCGAGCATCCCGCAAATTTCAATTGAGCGAAGAGTTGCCTCTACCACAAAATCCGCACGTGCGGTATCCGCCCACAGGGGGTTGCCGCCCTGCGAATGCGCCTGTACAAACTGCATGCCAAGCTCATCTACCACCTCCTTTAGGTGTGCTACCGCCGCCTGCCATCCCTCTCCCATATATACGGACTCGGGTGTGAAGGAGTACATATTAAAATCGATATAACGGAAGCCCGCGCGATGAAGCTCGCGAATACGCTCCTCATCTGTTTTGCAGTAAAATCCAAAATCCGCCGTTGTAGTTGCAATTTTCATAAAATATCCTCCTGTTGCAATGGCATGTCTTTTCACAATTCTAACATAAAACTCTCTGTTTTACAATAAATTTTTAAAATTTGGCAACGCGTGGCGGTATTTTTTTCTCGGGGGCAAGCAATTGCCATGTCAGCTCTTGATACCACGCTCCCCCGCTCAAGGAATTTGCACCGGTCCTGTACGCGTGTGAGGTGGCAACAATAAAAAACACAGCTCGTGAGCTGTGTTTTTTATTTGCGGTAAAACGGTATCAGTAATTTCTCTTTTCCAGCACACGACGGATCACGCTGCCGATGCCATCTGCCATGCGAATAAAGCCTGCATCGTTGGGGTGCACGCTATCCACCGACATTTCATACTGGTGCGGTGCCACGTTAAAGCTGATGCCATCGATAAAGTATACGTTTTTATCACCCGTGGCACGTGCCTTCAGATAGGAGGACATGATCACATCGCGGCGCTGTAGGTTCTTCTCCTCGTCAAGAGGCAATGTCCAATAATCGGGGCGCGTTATCATAATATAAGGCGTGTCGGGGTTCTTTTTGCGTATCGTTTCATACAGCGGGTAGTGCGTTGCCTCCAAATGCTCTACCGTGGGCGCGTTGTGGTCGTAATCGCACACAAATACGCTCATATCCAGCGTAGCCATCCACTCGGCAAGCACGCGCTCGCCGCGCGCCATACCCGAAAAGCCAATGTTTTTAAAATCAAGGTTCAGATCACGCGAGATAATGGCGGGATAGATATAGCCGGGGCGGCTTGCCGCCGTGCCGTGCACGATCGAGGAGCCATAAAACACCACCGGCTTGATATCGCGGTACGGGCGCGCCTCACCCAGCGTCGCCCCCGGGGCAATGCCGATCTCAAGGCTTTCCACCACCGCGTGAACGGGGAAATTGACGGTATAGGAGCGCATGCCGCCCGCACCCACCTGCAGGATCTGCTCGTAGCTGTCACCCATATCATAGGTCATGCGGAATTCCTTGATAAAGCGGCTGCCAAATTCACCCTCCGCGTATAGGTCAAAGCCCGAGGTGGAAATGAGCGTTAAGTGCGAGGAACGCCCCACCACAAGAAATTTGGCACGCACGGCAATGTAGGGCGAATCGGTAGAAAGCGCACACGCCCGCCCGCCGACTCGCGGCTGAGCTTATCCACGCCCGCACTGGTTGCCGCGGCAACCTCTCCCGGCACGCGGCGGAAAAAGGGCTCTGTCAGCGGCTCATAAAAGCCGTGCAGAGAAAAGGGCGCTTGGCGCACGTCATACCAAGTAACCTCTGTGTCACCAATGGTCGCATTTACGACCATGTTTTTGTCAATGTTGATATAGGATTCCATAAAAACCTCCAACGGTATTGATTTTTATGCCATTATGCATGCCTTTTAAAAAATGATTTGGTGACTATGGCAAAAGCTATTCCAAAACCACACGATAGATCGGCAGCTCCGTATTTGCAATCGCCTTCACCGCCCCCACAAGCCCTTAAGATTAGCATTGCCAAAATTCACATGGACACAAACCGAAAAAACCGAGGAGGTGCCGGCAAGCTGTCCCGATCCGACACGTAATGAATGGGACGAAAAAAATGCTTTTTGTTATAGCCGCTCACGTATTCCTCCAGGGCGGTGACGCATTTTTAAACAGTGATATCATCCGGGCGTTTTTCCAAAATAATATTAAAAATAACGTCGGGAAAGCCCTCGCACTCCACATCAACGGGAAAGCTTACGGCGCTTTTCAGCTTCGCTTCAATCGGATCATCATACTCGTTCATTGCAGCATATCCTCTCTTTAAGCCTCATGTCCTTCAAAAATGCTATCTAAATACCCGCGCAGGCGCGCCACGTCGCCGTCAAACAAATAGCCCGCAATGCCTGCTTGCTGCGCGCCCTCTATATTCTCCGCACGATCGTCAATAAACACCGTCTGCTCGGGCGAGATACCGCACGTTGCACACAAATGCCCGTAGATCTCGGCGTGCGGCTTCACCATGCCGCACGTAGCCGAAAAAACACATTTGTCAATCAATTGCAATATCGGGATCTCGCTCGCGTGCGCGGCAAAATAGCTTGATATATTGGAAAGTAAAAATACCGATGCCCGAAGCTCCCTTTTTATATAGAGGATCAGCTCTCGCATCCCCTCAATTTCGGGAATGTTGTAGATCCAATTTAAGTAGATCTCCCTTGCCACCTGCCAAAGACGCGCGGGCAGCCTATTCCGAAACGCCGCAAACAGTTCCTCTTCACTTATCGTTCCCGCATCAAGGCGATCCCAGTAAATGCGGTCAAACACCACGGTCTCAAGTAACCGTGCGTCCTCCGCGTCGGAAACGTATCTGCCCACCATGTAAGATGGTTCAAACCGCACCAGCACCTGCCCAAAATCAAACACAACGCTTTTCACGGGCGCTCTCCCTTCAAACAGCTTCTATCTACCGGTTCTTCTTGTAGTATTCAAATCTATCAATCAAATAGTGTCCAACCCTTGCCATATACGTAAGACCGTCAATATAAAGCCCGATCGGCACACTCTTCAGAAAGCCCGAGGCCTCGTAGTTGAGGTCACCCTTGTAGCCGATATCCGCCAGTGCTACCATAACGCTCTCCCACTTCACGTTACCGTAATAGGGCAGCGTGTGCGCATCGGTGTCACCCATATTATCGTGCACGTGCGTGCAGCCGTTTACCAATCTGTCGCCAAGCTTTCTAATCGCCTCTGCAGGGTCAACACCCTGCAACAGGCAGTGCCCCACGTCAAAGCAAACGGTAAATACGGGGTTACCCAGTGTATCGTAAAGCTTATTCAATCTATCCGGCGTGGAGGTAATGGAAACGCGCCCAATATTTTCAATTGCAATTTTAATGCCGAACTTCTCTGCGTACGGAATCAGCCTTGTGTAAAAATCAACGTTGTAATCAAACAGCTTTTCGGGATTGCCCTCCACCGCATAGTCAAGATGCACGCAAGGATGCACCACGATCATGGGTGCACCGAGATATGCGGCATTTTCCATAGCCTGCACGATCTCTTCAAATCTTTTTGCCGTTTTTGCCTCATCCGTGTAGCTTGACGGAAAGGGGGCATGTGCCTGGCAAATGGTAATGCCGCGCTCGCGCGCATAATCGGCAAGCTCCACGTAGAACTGCTTATCATGCTGCTTGGTGCAATATTCCGCCACATCGTTGTTAAAATCAATGCCCTGAATACCCGCCTTTGCAAAAATGTCAAAGGTCTGGCGCATACCAAACGTATCATGAATTTTGATCATATTTGCAGAAAGTAACATAGTTTTCTCCTTTGTATGTAAGCTTTTGATTGTCCTTGAAGCAATTTTTATTGCAACATGGCAACAATACCATAGTATTGTGATTTTATAATATCACATTATAATTCAAAAAACAAGTACATAGTGCAACATTTTAACAACTTAAAGTATTTCACACCAAACCGCAGCATGATTTCACACCGCACAAGCCTGTAGCAAAGCGAAAAGGTTAAACACAAGCTTATTGCGCGAAAATATCGACAAGCTTTTGGCTTTAGATGGGATCTTTTGGCTTCTCGCCCTATACAGGGCGAGAGGCCAAAACAAAAAACCGCCACAAGGGCGGGTGTTCTGTTTTGTGTTTGGAGATCAAAATGACAACTCTGCATTTTTCGTTAAATGCCCAACATTTTATATAATTTGTCTGCGGTTTTCTGAAAAAAATAAAGATCAATGTTTTTTTGACCATCGTCCAAACAAATTCCACAATTGATTGGATTTGCGGGAATGCGAGAAGCTATGGTTTTATCAATGTCAAATCTTGCCACTGTTTGAAAAAGATATTTTACTATAAATTCATTTTCGGTAATAATGAATTTTCCGCCATTAGTAAACCATATTGAACCGGACTTTTGATAGTGTGCAATTTTGAATTTTTCCATACAATCCCCGCCTCTTCAATATTTATTATAACACAAAATTATACATTTTTCAATAGAAAATGTCGAGGGTTCAAGCCCCGATGGCTCACGGAAAGTTGTTACAAAATAATTTCTTAAAATTTCGCCCTAAAAACCAAAAAAGTCCTTGAAAATCAAGGACCTTCGGCTGGAGTTGTCAATTGACCTCCCAAAGGTGGCTCCCCCTGCTGGGGCTTGTTTACAAAGACTGCGCCTTTGC
>CAZOWH010000007.1:0-23783 GCA_964583425.1 uncultured Lachnospiraceae bacterium | reverse complement strand
CTTTTTCCGTTTAGTTCCATGAAACACCGTTCGCATCAAGTGCGGAGGCGGTTGAGCTTCCCGTGGAAACCGAAGGAGAGCTATCTCCAAGAACGACCACCAGTGCCGAGATACTGCAGGGCATTTTGACGGTTACCTCGGCGCCGTCGATCTTCACGGTAAGGTGGCTTCCTTCCTGTAGCGACACACTTTTTGCCGCACCGACAGACGAGAAATTCGTGCAAGCCGTTGCCTCGTTCGTCATACCGCGCGCGGGCATGATCGCCACGACTCTACCGCCCGTATAGGCGTAGCCGTTTTCACTATCTATTGCGGAGTTTCCGCTTGAATTGGAAATTACCACGGTGTTGCCCCCCGAAAACAGAATGCCACCGGCAGAACGGCTGTTGGAATCAATGCCGTCACCCGTGCAATAAATATAAATCGTGCCGCCGCCAACGGTAATGGCAGTGCCGGAGGTAGCAGTGGCGTTCATGCCGTCATCGAAGGAATTGATCGAGAGACTACCACCCAAGACATTGATATATGCGCCCTCAGCGCCCTCATACGAGTTGGTCACGTTCACGGCACCCGCCGTTATGGTAAGCGTGCCGTCGGCATGCAGACCGTCATCGTTGCTGTAAAGCGTTACAGTACCGCCATTTACCGTCACATTACCAAGAGGTGCGGCACCGTTTTCAAGCGCGGTATCATTATTCGCGTGAATGGCATCGTCATAGGACTTGACCGTAATTGTACCATCATTGATAGCGATCTCATTGGCAGCCTTGATGCCCTTGGTGGAGTAATCACCCTTATCACTGTTACCCTCATTCATCATTCCACCGCCGCCACCAAAGCCACCACCTGCCGAGGCGGTGGTATAGTTCGTCCATCCAAGCGAAAGCGAGCCGCCGTTATAGGTAACCGAAAGAGTGTCGTAGCTGTCATTTCTTGTTTTATAGGAGGAGCATGCATAATAATCGCTCTCCTGTCCCTGCTCCTGTGTGGCGGTGTACATGTAGACCGCCAGCTTTTCGTAATTCGTATTTTTGGCAAACTGATAGTAATAATAGGTGGTGCCACTGCTCCCGGGGCGCTTGCCCGAGGAGCTGACAGTCTCGTAGGAATCGCTTACATTTACCCAAAGCACATCCTCGTCGCTGTTGTAATATTTGACCGAAAATTTGTAGGACGTATTCGTGTATCTCAAATAATACGTACCGTTGGCAGTAGCTGTCACCTCCTCAGAGGCAGAGGAATATTTATCGGTGTAAATTTGCAGAACCGTGGTGCTGTCATCTATCACCACATTGTAGGCGGCATCAATGCCGTCACAGGCGGCACCGATGGTATGCGTACCGCCGAGAATGGTGACAGTGCCGCGCTGATTTCCCTTTTCGGAAATATTGCTGTTTGTGGTTTTAATGCCATCGCCTTGTGTGGCGATCAGCGTAAGGGCGCCTCCCTCGACCGTCACGCTGTCATTGCCCTTCAGAGCATTGTCAACACAGTTGACAAGCAAGGTGAGATTTTTCACCTGCAGATCATCCTTGCTATGAATGCCGTTGTTGGCAGCAGAAACGACTGTGAGACTGCCCTTGCCCGCGATCTCCAAATCAACGGTTGCGTAAATTGCGCCCGAAAAGAGCGTTTCGTCACTCTCATCCACTGCTGCGCGCATATCGTAAATATAATTCACATAGTCCTTTTTGGCGGTCAGCGTCACCTCGTTACCGCTGCTGATGAAAATCGGATTGGTGGTATCACACACAAGCGAAAGCCCGTGCATTTCAAGATCAAACTTATAGGCATCACCCACATCAATGACGATATTGCCCTTCAGCTTGCCCGCGATCGAATACACCGAATCCTCGGCAAGGGCGGTAAAGGTAACAGTGTTACCCGACACGGTATACGCATTCGCCGTACCCGAAATACAGGTAACGACAACATCCACCACATCCTCCTCAAAATAGCCCTCATATAATTTAAGATCCGAGGTATCCAACGATTCAAGCGTTGGTGTATCGGCGGGATCGGCAGGCTCCTCCTTTTTGTTTTTGATCACGATTACAAGAATCACCCCAAGCACAACCAATAAAACAACCGCCGCCACGGCAAGCAAGATGATCAGCTTTTTATTCCTCGCTTGCGGGGATTTTTTCTTTTTCTTCTTTTGTTTTTGTGTCATGTCTAATGCTCCCCTCCTCCATTTACGGTGCGTTTTGACATTACAGCTCCTCGCTGTTTTGCGCCGCCTCACAAAGCGCGATCTCAAGATTGCCGTTGCGACAGCGCAGATCGTCCATCATGGCTTGAGCGGCAGCCTTGTCCTTCAGCTCCACGCGATAGTGCAACTTATAAAGGCTACCCATGTTGGCGGTCTTAACGGTGATCAGCGTGTGGCTTGCGGTATACTGTGCAAAAATATCCTCAAACGCATCGACAAAATGAAGCGACTCGGGCACGGTAATACGCAGCTCCTGCGTATCACGCCCGCGTAGCGGAAGGAGCGCCAGCACAGTCATTACCGCGCAAACGATCACGGTCAGCAGGATCGCCACACCGATATAGCCCGCAGCACAGGAAAGCCCCACGGTCATCGACAAGAAGATCGACACGATCTCCCGCGCGCGCCCCGCAACCGAGCGAAAGCGCACCAAGGAAAAGGCGCCCATTACGGCAACACCCGTGCCGACATTGCCGTTTACCATCAGAATAACGGTCTCCACAATGACGGGTAAAAGAACAAGCGAGGTGAGAAAGCCTGCCGAGGCATGGGTGCGAAAGCCTGCCGCAAAGGCGGCAAGTGCGCCGCAAGCAAGCGCCACGGCGGTCAAAAGCAAATAAGTGCCAATGGTGAGACCATTGGTGATGACAGAAGCAAAAATATTAGGCATAATGTATTTCTCCCTTTTGAATAAAATTTTGATTTGCGGCGCAAACGGTGCCGGAAAATTCCGCATATGCCGTCCCATATTTTGAAAATGATGCCGGAAAGATGCCGCACCGATCCAACGCATGTGCAAACGAAAGGGGCATAGCGCCCTCGGTCTTGATCTCCAGCAGCACCGCATCGGCTTGCAAGATGCCCTTGCCATAATGCCCGAGCTCCAGCTGCAGATCGGTGGTGCGGTATCGTACATTTCGGTCAAAGGTCAGGCGCACAGAGGGGCTGCTTTTCACCACGTATGCCTCCCTTTCATATGCCACCAGCGCGGCGGGAGCGGGATTTTGCCACATGCGGCGGGCATAGTCGATCTCGCGCATGATCTGTGTGTCACGAGGAAGGATACCGTCCTCAAGATAGCGCATGATCACACAAAGCGGCAATGCCTCACGGCGCTTATAGACCACACCCATAAATTTCTTTTTGATCTCCAAAAAAGCCGTGCTCTCACCCGTCGGTATACCGTAAGCACGCACACGGAGCTTTTCCTTATAATTCTTTGCCTCTATCGATGTGCGGATCATGCGAAAATCGGGAGTGTCAAGATAGAGACTGCACACTGTGCTTTTTGCATAGCGATCGGGTGCCAGCTCCGCGCCGATGCACGTCATAAACGCCTCGTATTGGGCGGCGGTCAGCATATATTTCTTTTCCGTACGCTTGAATATGCAAATTGCCAATGTCACTCACCTCCTTTATGCGCTCCATTGTAAAAAACGAAACTGAAAAAATGCTGAAATCGAATTTCAGCATTTTTTCAGCATTATTGGGTATGATGATTGCAAGCAGACGGAAAATATGCTAAAATGTAGCCAAAGGGGTGAGAAAATGCATGTTTTGGTGGTAGAGGACGAGATACGCCTGTCCGATGCACTTTGCGCGCTTTTGCGCGCGCAAAAATATATGGTAGATGCCGTATATAACGGTCAGGATGGACTTGCCTATGCCGAAAGCGGTATTTACGACCTTGTGATACTGGATGTAATGCTCCCCCTCCTTGACGGCTTTGATGTGGTTGCCGCGCTGCGACGCCGCAAGGTGGAAACCCCCGTCTTGATGCTGACAGCAAGGGACAGTATCCCCGATAAGGTAAAGGGCCTTGACTGCGGCGCGGACGATTATATGACCAAGCCCTTTGCGCCGGATGAATTGCTTGCCCGCGTACGCGTGCTCACGCGCCGCCGCGGCGAGGTTGTGCTGAATACGCTATCCTTTGATGATATTACGCTATCCCTCACCGCGTGCGAGCTCTCCTGCACAGCCACCGCCAGAACCGTGCGCCTGAACTACAAGGAGGTGGAGCTTTTAAAGCTGTTTTTGCAAAGCCCCGATCGCATCTTCTCAAAGGAAGAGCTGATCACCAAGGTTTGGGGCTATGATTCCGATGCGGGAGATAATAATGTAGAAGCATATATCAGCTTTCTGCGCAAGAAGCTTGCCTTTGTCGGCTCGCGCTGCCAGCCCATAGCACTCAAAAAGATCGGTTACAAATTAGAGGTATCAGCATGCTCCACAAACTAAAACGGCGTTTTATTCTCATCAACATGCTATTGGTGCTTGTGATCCTATCTGTCCTATTCGGCACCATTCTTATTCTTACGTATCGCGCACAGGTGGGTGAGGTCACACAGTCGCTTGAAATAGCTCTTGAGCAGGGCTACAAGCAAGCAAAACCAGAAGCCCCCGATGCCCTCCCCCTTCCCGAGGAAATTCCGAGCGCAGAGCCAAGCAATGACCGCGATAAGCCCCTGCCTTATGTATATGCCAGTACAGTTTTGGTTACCGCAGACGGCACAATTCTTACACAAGGCAATGCAGGTGTCGGAATGACGGAGGAATTGCTTAGAGAGGCTGTTGCGGCGGCTCTTGGCAACAGGAAAAACACGGATACCGTTGCCGGTATGAATCTCATTTACGCCAAGCGTGAAACTCCCGAGGGCACACGCATCGCCTTCGCCTCCAGCGAGCATATTACCGTAACCGTGCGCAATACAGCGCTGGTTGCGGGCGGCGCCTGCCTTGCGGCATTGGTTATATTTTATCTCGTCAGTCGCCTGCTTGCCTCGCTTGCCATACGCCCCACAAGAGAAGCCTGGGAAAAGCAAAAGCAATTTGTTGCCGATGCCTCGCATGATCTGCGCACACCCCTAACGGTAATTCTTGCCAATACCGAGCTTTTACGGCAGCACAAGGAGGAAACGGTTGCCTCGCAGCTAAAATGGATCGAAAGCACCGAGGCAGAGGCGCGACACATGCGCGACATGACCGGTGCATTGCTTGAGCTGGCTAAATCCGAAAAAATGCTGGAGGCATTACCGCTACAGCAAATAAACGGCAGCGACCTTGCAGAGCAAGCGGTACTGCAATTTGAGCCCGTAGCCTTTGAAAAGCAGATTACGCTGCAAGCCGACATCCAAGCTGACTTGATGCTTTTGGGCGATGCTGCTTCGTTTGTGAAGCTGGCACACATCCTGCTGGATAACGCGATCAAATACAGCCCCGCAGGTGAGACGGTATCGATCTCTTTGCATATACACGGCAAAACGGTGCGCTTTGCCGTGTCGAACCGCGGCACGCCGATCGCCGCAGAGGATCTTCCACATATTTTCGAGCGGTTTTACCGCACCGATAAGGCGCGGGGAGCGGGCGGCTTTGGTCTGGGGCTCGCCATTGCCAAAAACCTTGCCGAGGCACAGGCTGCAAAAATATTTGCCGAAAGCACCGCCGAGCATGGCACGGTCTTCACCGTCGTTTTTCGTGTATAAAAACAAGCCGAAACAAATGCGATCGCATTTGTTTCGGCTTTACCTTTATTTTCAACATTTTAAAATTTCACGCCGCAGCAGCGAAGCACGGTTTTATACAGCTCCAGCTCATAATCGGGCGTGTAGGGGTTCTGCTTCTCCCCTCTTACCATGGCAGCAAAGGCTGCCATCATGGCATCGTAGCGGTTAAAGGCGTCACTGGTACGCTTGGTACCGGGATCGCTCCACTTGTGCTCGCAGTAGGTGGTGATATCGGTATACATCTCCTCCTGCGTGCCGTACTCAAACGGCTTGAGTTCCACCGTACCGCGGCTGCCCGTAACGACCAACTGGCGGCGCAGATACCCGCCATACTCGGCAGCACAGGTCTTGGCAAAGGAAACGCCGTTTTGATAGCGGAATACCGCCATACCGAAATCCTCCGAGGTCACACCATCAAGCCCCGTTGCGGTGTTCAGCGCAATGATCTCCTCAGGCTTTCCCTGGATCTGCAAAATAAGATCTACAAGGTGACAGCCAAGATAAAACATCATACCGCCGGGATAACGCCCCAAGAACTCGCGTACTGCAACCGGATGGTGGCAATTCATTTGCGCCTCCACACTGAATATCTCGCCAAGCGCGCCGCACTTGATCTGCGCCATTACATCCATCACGATAGGATTGTAGCGGTACATATAGCCAATGTGAAAAACCGTGCCCTTTTCCCGAACGGTAGCAATCAAGCGCTCAAATGCGGTAAGATCAATGCCGCCCGGCTTTTCCATATGCACATGCTTGCCATGCTCCACCGCCATTTGGGCATATTTCGTGAGGCGCAGCTCCTCGGTCTCAACCGTAACCGCCTCAATGGTAGGGTCTTTCAAGATCTCCTCGATCGTCATTTCGCGATAGCCCTCGAAAACCCCTACTCGCTTGCCCGCTGTTTCCCGCTCGTCCTCGGGTAGCGTGTAGCCTACGATCTCAAAAAGCTCGGGCTGCTCCACCAATGATTTGAAAATTTGCGATGCGTGGCTGTGAAGATTGCAGCCAATATGTGCAATTCTGATTTTTCTCATACCGTTTCTCCTTTTTTATGACAGCAGTGACCAGTCAAACTGTACCACAGAGGGGAAATTTTTATCATTGATCAGACGCGTGTAGACCGCCTGACAATCGGCGGGAGACTGCATTTCATGAGTAAGCGTATCGAAGGAAAGACGCCCGAAGGAAAGCAGCTTTAAAATTGCGGCAATGTCATCGCGATGGGTAAAATATCCGGGGTGCGACTCGGTATCGGGGCGGGCATTGGTATGCGCACCGATCATGGTGATACCGGGGCAATGGACCTTTCTGTAGTAGTCAATGGTAAAGTTTTTGTCACGCGTGCAGCCAAGCAAGGCAATGCGACCGTGCTTTGCCATACAGTCAAGTGCGCCGTCAAGCCCCGCACCCACGCCCGTTACCTCAATGGCTGCGGCAACACCGCCGCCCGTCAGCTCCATTACCTTGGCGGCAAAGCCCTCCTCAAGGGGGTCAAGTGCATAGTCGGCACCGCCCGCCAGTGCATCGGCGCGCTTAGAGGCTACGGGGTCAACGGCAATGATCGGCACGGCACCCGCGGCGCGCAAAAGGCGTACCGCATACTGCCCGAGAATGCCAAGACCCATCACAAGTGCGGACTCGCCCGCCTCTATACGGCACTTGCGGATCGCCGCCATCGGGAAGGTTGCCACAAACACCTGCGCGGCAAGCGAAAAGGAGATGCTGTCGGGAATCTTGACCACGCGCGCGGCAGGGATCACATTATATGCCCTATGCTTGGTCCAAAAGCCGATCACGCGATCGCCGGGGCGAATATCCTTTACATCCTCACCTGCCTCCACCACTACGCCGGAGGCACTGTACCCCACGGTGCGCGGAAAGGTGACATTGGCACCCTTTGCCCCCTGCACGCTGTCAGAGCCAATAATATTGGCACGCTCGGTGCCCGCCGAAATGGTGGTAATTTCAGTTTTGATCTTAACAAGATCACCCTTAACTGCAGGCAACTCAACATCGACCAGCTCGGCGGTGTTGACTTTCGTAAATACAATACCAGGATTTTTCATAAAGCCTCCCAAAAATAATAAAGATAAATTCCATTGAAAAAAGTATAGCATATTGACGGCGCTAATGAAAATATGGTATACTCTAAAAAAGGGGCACTATTCTCCAAATCAAAAAAAGGGGGGAACTCCGTTATGGATTTTAAAAATTTTGGCCTTTCGGAATTAAAGCTTAACCGCTTTGAAAACAAAAACGGACTGGTCAATCACATCAAACTGGGCTCACCTGTCAACTTCTTTGCCATGATAGAAGCGGGCACCGCGCGCTTTTCATCCACGGAAGGCACGGTAGAGCTTTTGCCGCATGAGCTGCTATATATTCCCAAAGGCTTGATCTACACCTCCGAGTGGTTTGGCGCCCCTGCTTGTCGCTTTTATTCGTTCGGCTTTTCCTTTCGGCATTTTTCCGAGAATGCGCGCTTTGCTTTGCAAAAGCTGTCCGCAGATACGCTCGCTGCATGCGGCATCGGCAAAGAGGATTTTGCACAGGCACATCAAAGCGAAGGGACATGGAAGCTTCTGGCGCTCTTTTACCATCTTTACACCTCCGCCGCACCACTTTTCACCCCGCGCCGCACATTAAACGGCACAGGTGAGCTCTACCCCGCGCTACGACAAATGGAGGAAGCGCCCGCGGGTGATTTTGATGTGCCTGCCCTGGCGCGCCTTTGCGGCATGAGCGAATCCAAGTTTTACGACGCCTTTAAAAAATCCACCGGTCACACACCGATGGCTTATAAAAACATTTTGCGCGCGCGGCAGGCGCTTGAGCTGCTCACCAACACCGATCTCACAGTAGAAGAAATTGCCGCTCAACTCGCCTGCTCCTCTCCCTCTTATTTGCGCCGTATCCTTGCCGATACGGTTGGCAAAACGCCAAAGGAAATTCGGCGGGAAAAGCAAACGCTTTAAAAAACAGATCGGGCGGTGCACCGTGGTGCACCGCCTGTTTTATTCTGCGCAGATCTTATGATAAACTGTATGACCGAGCAATGCCTGTGCGGGATAATAGGAGGAAAGGCACAAAATGGCAAAAATTCGCGACCCGTTACCGAAAATATCGACCACAAGCATGGTATCCGAAAAGACGAAGAGCACGCAACCGATCGCCAACAGCAAATTGGAAAACGTGCGCGCTCCCCACCACAGCGACAGCGCCTTGCCGCACATAAAGGATATGATCAGTGCGTAAAGCAGGCAAACGCCAAACATCAGCGGCGAGCCGAAATCCAAAATGGGGGCAAAAATGATAAAGGATGCGGTGGCAGCAAAAAGCACTGCTGTTGGCACAAGGTCGGACAGCTTAAAACGCACCAGCTGCGTATAAGCCACAAAATACAGCACATGCCCCGCGGCAAAAATGAGCGCACCGATGATGAATTCAATGTTCAGCACAACATCGGCAACAAAGCACGTAAAGAGACCGAGCGTCATGTAAAGTGCAAATTTCTTACTTTTGGCACCACTACGGTATGCAAAAAGCAGGTTTACAGCACCCAAGGCGGTAAACGAGAGCCCCGCGGCGCCTTTTACCACAATGCCACCGAATTCCAGATAGCAAAAGCCGACAACAAGTGTTGCAAGGATCATAATTACGTTAAGAACGGTATAAATTTTTTTCAAATTCGTATTCATTCCATCACCTCAAAAACCAGCGTAACAATTTAAAATATGCCTGCTTATAGGGCTGATAGCGCATCGGCAGGTCAAGCCATGTTTTCTTATTTACAATGCTCTTGGTATGAGAAAACGCCTCAAACCCAACCTTGCCGTGGTAAGAGCCCATACCACTTTCCCCTACACCGCCGAAGCCCATTTCGGAGGTAGCAAGATGTATGATCACGTCATTGACGCACCCGCCGCCAAAGGCACAATGTGCCGTAACGGTATTGATATTGCGCTTACTCTCGGAAAAGATATAAAGCGCCAGCGGCTTTTGATTGTCGCGCACGCTCTCAATGACTTCATCAAGGCTTTCAAAGGTCAGTATCGGCATAATGGGACCAAAGATCTCCTCACCCATCACGGCATCCTCACGGGTGACACCGTCCATCACTGTGGGGGCAATTTGCAGTGTTTCGCGGCTGTATTCGCCACCGTGTACCACCTTTTCGGTGTTGATGAGCGAAAGCAGACGGTCAAAATGCTTTTCGTTTACGATCCTGCCGTAATCGGCATTTTCCAGCGGCTTACTGCCAAATTGGCGTGTGATCTCTGCCTTGATCTCCCGCACAAGCGCCTCCTTCACCGTGCTGTGGCAAAGCACGTAATCGGGCGCAACACAGGTCTGCCCGCAGTTGAGATACTTGCCGAACACAATCCTCTTGGCGGCAAGCTTGATCTTAGCGGTCTCATCCACAATGCAGGGGCTCTTTCCACCCAGCTCCAGCACAGCGGGCGTGAGCGTTTCTGCCGTGTGCCGCAGCACCTCCCTGCCCACATTCTGACTGCCCGTGAAAAATACCAGATCGAATTTGCGTGCAAGCAGCCCCGCATTTTCCCTTCTGCCGCCCGTCACCACAGCAACGTGTTCGGGCGCGAAGCATTCGGTCAGTATTTTTTCAATCACGGTGCCGGTGTGCGGCGAATAAGCGCTTGGCTTCACTACCGCGGTATTGCCCGCGGCTATAGCATCGATCAGAGGATCGAGCGTGAGCAAAAACGGATAGTTCCACGGGCTCATGATCAGCACGGTGCCGAGCGGCGAGGGCTGCTTGTAGCTTCTTGAAGGAAATTGCGCCAGCGGCGTGTGCACGCGCTTGGCGCGTGCAAATTTTCTCGTGTGGCGCACCATATAGCTGATCTCGGAGAGCACCATGCCAACCTCACACATAAAGCCCTCAAAGCGACTCTTGCCAAGGTCGGCGGTCAGTGCCGCACAGATCTCATTTTCGTATTTTTTCACTGCGTGATACAGCTTTTTTAGCTGCGCCACACGGAAGGAAACGGAGAGCGTTGCGCCACTTTTGAAAAAGCTACGCTGATCTTCTATGATCCTGTCCATCATTTCATCGGTCATGATTCCTTACTCCAATCTGCAACTTTAAAATAAAAGGCTTCAAGCTCCTTTTTGTTCATCAATACAGGAACGGGATAAAGAGGATTTGCCTCCTTATCGGCATGCCCTGCCATCACGGGGATATCCTCTCTTTTGATACCGCTAAGGGTCTCGGGGATACCGAGGCGGGCATTCATGGCGCGCACCGCTGCAATAAATTTTTGGGCACCCGCCTCGTGGGAGTCCTGCGGCGTTGCAACACCCGCCACAACCCCCAGACGGTGCAGCTTTTTGTGGACGGCTTTTCCATAGGTATCCAGCACAATTGGGAGGAGCACCGCATTGGCAAGCCCGTGCGGAATATCATATTGCCCGCCGAGCGAGTGTGCCACGGCATGCACATATCCTACATAAAACTTGGAAAACGCAATACCCGCCAAATACGCCGCACGAAGCATATTTTCTCTTGCCTCACGGTCATCACCTCGCACATAGGCGCGCTCGATATTGGAAAAGATCAGCGCCGTAGCCTCCAGCGCCTTTTGCCGCGTTTCTCGGCTGGTGGAGCGCCCGATAAACGCCTCGGTCGCATGCGTCAGCGCATCCATACCTGTGGTTGCTGTCAGATGCGGCGGCAGCGTGAAGGTAATCTCGGGATCAAGCACGGCATAACGCGGGATCAGCGTAAAATCGTTCATGGTATACTTGTGCTTGGCGCGCGGATCGGTGATCACGGCGGCAAGCGTGACCTCGCTGCCTGTGCCCGCAGTGGTTGGAATTGCCACAAGCGGCGGTATGCGGCGCAAAACACGCAAAGTGCCTTTTAGCTGACCGAGCGTTTTCCCCGGATACACGAGACGCGCGCCAACTGCCTTTGCACAATCCATTGAGGAGCCACCGCCAAATGCAATCAGGCAGGAAGCGCCGCTTTGTCGATACAACGTCAGTGCCTCCTCCACGTTATCCACGGTCGGATTGGTGCAAATGCGGTCATATACCGTGCAAGTAATACCGTTTTCGGCGAAAACACGCTCAAGGCGGGCGGTAATTCCCATCCTGCGCAGCTGCGCATCGGTCACAAGCAGAACCGCGCTAATGTCCTTCTCGCGAAACAGCGACACCAGCTCATCCACCCGGTGAAAGATGCGGGGCTCGCGGTATGGCAAAAACGGCAGCGCCGCATGAAACACCGCTTGAAACGCGCGGCAAAATGCTTTTTTTAAAATATTCATTCTTGGTTTTGCGTTCTCCTAATTTTTTCCTGTCACTCCTCATAGTGTTGACAGATCCTTTGCAAATTATTGCAAATGAGAGAAAGCGCCCCGTAAAAAATCGCGCGCTCCCGCTCGTCAAGCCCTGCACCCGCCTCGGCAAGGATCCTGTCTATCTTCTCTGTGATCAGCTTGCCCGTGTTTTTCCCCTTTTCGGTCAGCGTGAGGGGGCTTTTGTAGCGTTTTTTTGCATCGGACAGGCAAACGATATACCCCTCTCTCTCCAGATAATCGATCGAGCGGGATATTGCCGCCTTGTCCTCCTCGCAAACGTCGCAAAGCTCCTTGGCGGTAAGAGAATTTTCCTTATAAAGATAATAAAGGCAGGATACGTGGGGACTTTTCAGACCAAACTCTGCCATTTCCTCCGTCTTGATCCTGCGGATACTTCGGCTGATGCTTGCAATCAGCACGGTGAATGTTTGAAAGCGTTTTTCCATAGAGCCTCCACTTGTTGAAAAGTCAACAAGTGGATTATAGCACGCACTTGTTGATTTGTCAACAAGATGAAAATAACATTTTCACAGGTATTGTCACAGTTAAGATAAAAAGCACTTATGGCAAGATGAGCCATAAATGCTTTCCTAATATTGCCAATCACATTGGCGGTTATTTTTAAAAATTCAACACATCGCTCGGCAAGCGCGCGATCTGCCTGCACCTGTTTTGCGTAGTATCAAAGGTCAGCCATCTGCCATCGGCACTAAACCTCACATGCAGATCGCATCGAATGTCGATCACAGGAGGAATCACGGCAAGTGCGCCGAAAAGATCGCGGCTCTCACCCGTTTCACGGTTGTATGCGAGCAGATGGCGATATCCCTCCCTCGGATATCCGTCACCGATCACATATTTGCCGTTGGGCAGTAGGTTGCAATGAATATCGGCGGCACCCGTTTCCTGCCAGATCGACAGCTCATATTCCCTGCTTTCTCCCGTTTCGGTATCAAAGCAATACAGCCCGCGCTTGCCCGCAACGGCGCAGAAGATAATCAGCTCGCGCTCATTGATCCAGCGATAATGCGATGCCATACCGTTTACAAGCAGCGCGCGCAGATTTCCCTTCAGATCGCCCACGAGCAGTGAGGTGCGCCACATGCGCTCACCCGGCGCGCAGAAATTGCGAAACAGCATTACGTAGTGGTTGAAATCGGGCGAGAAATTGATGTGATTGACAAGCAACTTTCTGCCCTCTCCCATGTCGGCGACGGCTGCCATTTGCGTGTAGGAAAGCAACAGCGAGGAATTGCCCTTTTCCATATCGGTTAAAAAAATGCCATCCTCGGCAGGCACGTCAACCTCTGCCCATTTATCCCTGCAGCCCGCATAGCCATAGCCGGGTCTGAAGTCGTATATCCTGCCAAAATTCACCGAAAGCCCCCATTTGCCGTCAGCAGAGATCGCGGCGGCAGGCATATCGGTATACTGTGCGGTATCACTGCCGATCTCACGTGTAACGGTGCAAAATCTGCCGTCACGGTATGCATTATAGCAGACCGTATTCGGCTTTGTGGGATGAAATTGCAGCAGCGCACCCTGCTGGAAATTCCACGCCGTGGTGGTGTCGATCAGGGTAAACACACCATCCTGCACATATCCCAGCTCCGCCACATCTTCGGCGGTAGGCAAGCGATCCATAAACGGCACGCGGTGGCAAAGATGCCTATCCTCAAGGTCGGTTGCGGGCAGATCGTAATACCCAAAGAAATAATGCTTGCCATCGTTGGGCGTTATAATTTCAATTTGGTCGGCGCAAGCGCCGATCAAGGGTGTTTTTTTCTCCATTGCCGTCCCTCCCTTTACTTTTTGCTTTTGTCAATCTCACCGTAAGCACGCTGCACGGCGTAAAAGCCCGCCTTGGGGCGGCGATACTCGTTCAGCACGCCCTTGTTGTTAAAGCCCCTCGCGCGGTCAAGTCCCATTTCCCTTGCCGTGTGGATGTCTGCAAATTGCCACACATACGTCCCCTTTATCATGGGGTCATCGTAAAAGATGTGCAGACAGTTGGAAAGCAGCTCGGCTTGATATTCCTCGGTACCCTTCAGTGCCTCAAAGGTGTGATAGCCATAAACGGCTGCTGCGCCGAATTCTCCCATCACAAGCGGCTTGTGCGTCATACCAAGCCCCGCACGGATCTCGCGAAACTCCTCTAAAAACTCCTTCCACGTTGCCACGTAATCGGGGGTAGAGCCGTACCAGCCTATATATTTGTTGATGGCGTGGATATCGCAGTATGCCATACACAGATCATCCTTGTAGCGGTTGGCGGCATAGGTCACGATGCGGTTGCCGCCCGTCGCCTTCAAATAGCCGTAATATTGCTTTGACATTTCCACCGCACCTTCGGTATCGGTTCTGATCTCATTGTGCATCCCCCAAATGATAATGGAGGGATGATTGTAATAACAGCGCACCATTTCGCGGTGCATGGCAAGTCCGCGTGCGATCACCGCAGGATCGGCAAGCACCTCCGGCGCAAAGCCGCAGCCCCAAATTGGAATCTCACTCCAAAAGGTGATGCCGCGCTCATCCAGCATATCAAGAAACGCTCTTGCATTCGGATAATGCGAGCCGCGCAGGCTGTTGCAGCCCATGTTGGTAACGATCTCAAGATCCTTTTCCATTAGCTTTGGCGGGAACGCCATGCCCCAATCGGGGTGCTCCTCATGGCGGTTGATGCCGCAAAGCAGCAGCTCGCGGTGATTGAGATAGATCGCACCGTCCTTCACCTCGATCACCCGAAAGCCGATACGGTCGCGGCAATCATCGGTATCGGTAAGGAGCGCAATATCATATAGCTCCGGCTTTTGTGTGTCCCACAGGCGCGGGGCTTTTACCGTGATGCTGTCGGTTTTCAGCGTCACCCACTCACGTGCCGCAAGCGACACCTTACGCGAGAAAACCTCCTCGCCCTCGATTTGCACGCGCAGCGTGGTATCCACTGCGTGATCCTCGGCATTATACAGCTCAAGCTCGAAATGCCCCGTAGCACTGCCAAGATCCTCAGCGAGGGTATACACAAAGCGTTGCCACAGCACAGAGATACCAACAAGACGCTCCACGCGCACGTCGCGCGTAATGCCGCCGTAATGATACCAGTCTACCCTCGCCTGCGGAATAGATCGCGCATCAAAGCGGTTATCTACCCGTACCGTTACGGTGTGACAGCCTGCCGTCACGCCGCGTGCCACAAAGGAAAACTCGCAAAAGCCACCGTAGTGATCGCCGAGGTACTGTCCGTCAAGCCAAACCTTCGCCTCGGTCATCACACCCTCAAACGAAAGGCGCAGCGTGCCCCCCTCGGTATAAAATTTCTTTTCATACCAAGCAGCCCCCTCGTAGGAGAGCAGCCGAAGATCGGTATTCCACGCACCGGGCACAAGCACCTTTTGGGCATCCTTTAGCCCGTGATACCAGCCCTCCCCCTCTCCCCTGTCCTCAGGATCGGGGCAAAAACGCCAGTCACCGTTGAGTGACTTCACCTGTCTTTTGATATGCTCCTCAAACAAACGCATTCTACACCTCCGCAGCAAGGGACAAGCACCCGTTATTACCTTTATTATACTGTGCCGCACGCAGCATTACAATATCGGTTCGTTCGCTTTATTTTCATATCGTTCGTTATTTCGGTTTTTTTAAAACAAAAACATTATTTTTTTAGCATTTTGATTGAACTTAGCATTTAGCCGTGCTATAATACTTACAGCAAAACGAAAAAGGAGGCAACCATGTCTGTTGAGCTTACCGCCTACGGTTACGAAAAAAGATGGAAACACATTCACGTGGATGATTATGCAGGCTACCGCGCCAACATGAGCGACTACCACATGCACGCCTGCTATGAGATCAGTCTGATACTTTCGGGCAACGTTAAGGTGCTGCTGACCGACGCCGTGCAAAGCGGCGAGGGTGTGCGACTGGTGCTGCTGCGCCCCATGACACCACATTGCATGATCCCCGAGCCAACCACACTTTATCGCCGTTGCAATTTACTGCTCTCCCCCGACCTGCTTGCGGATTACCAAAAGGATCTGCAGGGCTTTTTGCCCGCGTTTGGCGAAAACGGTGCCGTTTTAGAGCTGGATGCCGACACGGGGCAAAAGCTTTTGGCACTGATGAAAGAGATAGAGCACGAGGGGGCGCTATACCGCCAAAGGCTCCTCGTGCTCTATTTTCTTTCTCTTGCGGCAGAGTATGCGCTTCCCCAAAAAGCCGCCGCACTTCCCGCATTTTTATCGGAGGCACTCCGCTATATTGCCAAGAGCTTTGATCAGCATATTGTGGCAAGCGAGCTTGCGTGGCAATTGGGAGTTGGGCGCACCAAGCTGATGCTCGGCTTTAAGCAGCATATCGGCATGACCTTGTGCGAGTATATCACACGCACGCGCTTGCGGCACGCCACGGATATGCTGCAGCAGGGTGACAATGAAGCTGAGGTGGCAAGAGCATGCGGCTTTACCGATGCACCAAACATGATCCGTTGCTTCAAAAAAGCATTCGGCATGCCGCCGCGGCAATATCTTGCCAAGGTAGAAAGCGTTATGCCGTAGCCGCGCGCCGCAGCAGCATGCGCCGTGCCACCGTCATAGCCGCTACAGCAATAGCGGCAATAAGGCTCACGATCAAAACCGGCACCCAAAAGCTGCCCGCAATCGCCTCTACCTTTAAAAGCGACACGTTAAACTCACCCGTTTCGGCATCCTGCATGCGAGAAAACACCACAACGGTATCAAAAATCAATGCCGCAACGCTCACAAGCCCCGCCGCGGCGGAAAGCAAGTTTGCCGCGCGTGAGGCGGTGCGCACTGCGGGCAAGCGCGTGATCTGCTCCTTTTTAAAATCAAGCATGCTACCAAGATAATAGGCAACAAGCACAAGCACGATCGCCTCGGGCACCATATAGGTGGCGTTGTAGGCAAGCGAATAGGCAAGCGCCGCCTCGGTGGGGATCGAAAGCCCCGCCCAAACGGTGGCACCCGAAATGACATGGCATGCATAACGAACGACCGCTGCCAGCAAGGAGCCAAGGAGCAGCGCATCACGCTGCAAAATGGGCAGACGGCGAAACGCGCCGCCGAGCCCCGCCGCGGCAAAGGCAGCGAGATAATCAAGCAATATGATCGCCAAAATGGACTGCCACGTGGTAAAATACGACAGGTTCGATAGCCCCAGCAGCTGCTGAATGATGCCGAATACCAGCCCCGTGCCCGTGCCCCACAATAGCCCGTGGCGATAGGAGATCAGCACGATGGGCAGCATGGATGCTACGGTAATGGAGCCGCCATACGGCAGTTGTGCGAGCGGCAGGATGCTGAGCACGGTAGATAGTGCCAGCATCACGGCGCTTTCCGTAAGCCTTTTTGTTTGTTGGTGAACCTTCATAGAGAAACCTCCCTAAAAAAATTACCGCACGGAAATCTCCGTGCGGTAAATATTTATAGGGGTACAATTCTCCCCTACCTATCTCCCTACGCCGGCATTATCCGTATCAGGTTAAAGGGTTCAAGCTTCGCTTGTCTCAGCCACCCTATTTGGCAGCACCCCCGATTTCTATGCGGTTGTAAGCACAGTATAATACAAAAATCTCGCTTTGTCAATAGCAATCGCAAAATATCAATAGCGAATATTGGAGGAAACCGTGGTGATATCCGCAGCCTCAAGCAGAGTCTCATCCACGGTCACACGGTCGATATACGGCGCGGTGCGTTGCTGCAGCATATATTCCAGCGTAAGTCCGCGCAGGGTGCTGAACCAGCGGGTATTGTCATCATTCTTCCAAGCACCCGTATCAAGCTCTGCGCGCATGAGGATGTAATATCCTGAATCGGAGGATAACACGCGCGTAGCACCGATCTCAAGCTCGGCAAGGACTGCTGAAAAGGAGCCGAACACGGTATCAGCGCTATAGGTGCCAAGTGCAAAATACATACCGTTTGGCGCATAGGTCTCATTAAAGCTGCTGTTATCCGAAACCTCGGCGGCGTATTGCAGGAATTTGGCTTCATTGTTCACGCATTCCTCCGCAATTGCCTTGGCTCGCTCATACCTTGCCTGCATTTCAGCCTCGGTATATTCCACCGTGATCATATTGCCGCTACCGTCCTGACTATATCGGATCACACCGTTGTCCTTATCATATGCCACCAGCTCAGTATCGCCGTCGCGATAAAGCGTAAGGGCATCGCCATATTCCTTACCAAACTTTTCTGCGTAATCACCCTCACGCGCTACGGTCACATACTTTACCCTTTCGGTCTCATCCATGGCAGCGATGATGCTTTGGCTGATGTATGCCACCTTTTCGTAGGTCTCATCGGTGTAGCGCACTGCAACACCGTCCTCGTCCTTTTCGTGATCGTAATAATAATTGGCAAGCTGCATCTGGTAGCCGCGATAATAGGTCGCCTTATAATATTCCTCAATGGCAGTATCCGCAATAAGGCTGCCGCCCGCACCGTACAAATACTCCTTCAGCTGCGAGAGCTTTGCCTCCAAAAGCGCCGCATCACGCAGCACCGTGATATTGGCACCGTATGCTGATAGTATCGAATTGAGGGTCGCCTTAGAGCCCTCACCGTCGGTTTCTATCAGCTCGTCGATCCATGCATCGATCTCATCCACCGTCTCATCGGGCAGGGTAAGACCGTATTCCTCATACAGGATCATGGCGGCGGCAATGTGCTTTAAGCCCTCCAGCACCTGTGCGGTGTAATAATCTGCCGTGGTGGTGTGATCGGTTGAAATATAGCTGTTCCAATAGTCGGCATCGCTCACGGCATGACCCGCCTCGGCAAGCGCCCCCTTCATGCGCGAGAGGTAGAGCTGGAAGACATTCACAGATATCTCCTCCTTACCTGCCTTGATGAGGGTCTCACCGTGCGAGGCGCAGGCTGAAAGCAGTAGCACGCAGGCAAGAAGCGCCGCCAGCGCGGCAATCAGTTTTTTCTTCATATCATACATTCCTTTATCATTCGATTGTACAAGGTGATATCATACTCTGTCTATTATACAGTATAAATTAACTTTTGTCTACCTTTTTCTTGTCGGTAAGCTCTGCAAGATATAAAAACATGTCGCACAGCTCACCGAGCGCCACCGTTGCCTTGCCCGGACGGTAGCGGATATAGGGTGTGGCGGAAACCATCATACGTAGCTTACCCGCAAACCGGGCAGAAAGCTCCATCCAGCTATCGATATCCAATTGCTCGCCGCAAATGGCAATATCGCTACCGTCCTGCCGTATCTGCATGATCCCGCACCGTGCTGCAAGCGAGCGTATCAGTGCGATCTCAAGGAGATTTTCAGCCGCCCGCGGAAGATCGCCGTAGCGGTCAAGCAGCTCATCGGTCATATCCTCCATGTCGGCAACGCTTGTGATCAGCGAAATGCGTTTATAGAGCGCCATGCGCTGTGAAGCAGAGCGCACATAGGTATCGGGCAGGCACGCATCATAGGAAAGTGTAACAATACATTCTGTACGTTCCTCGGTTTTTTCGCCCTTTTCCTCCAAAACCGCCTCATTTAACAGCTTCACGTAGAGGTCATAGCCCACGGCATCAAGGTGGCCGTGCTGCTCAGCACCGAGCAGATTGCCCGCACCGCGCAGCTCCAGATCGCGCAGTGCAATGCGAAAGCCCGCGCCAAACTCGGCATACTCGCGGATCGCCTCCAGCCGCTTGCGCTGAATATCGTCAAGCGCACGCCCGCGGGGATAGGTGAAATAGGCATAGGCACGGCGGGGGGAGCGCCCCACGCGACCACGGAGCTGATGCAATTGAGAAAGCCCCATACGGTGCGCGTTATCCACGATCAGTGTATTGGCATTCGGCACATCGATACCTGTCTCAATGATGGTGGTGCTAACCAAAATATCGATCTCACCCGCGATCATATCACTCCAAATGCGCTCCAGCGTATCCTTATCCATTTTGCCGTGTGCCACGATAATGCGCGCCTCGGGCACCATTTCCGCGAGAGTCACCGCCACCTCGTGAATATGCTCCACGGTATTGTGCAGATAAAAGACCTGCCCGCCGCGCCTGAGCTCTCGGCGTATCGCCTCCTCAAGGATCAGCGCATCGTGCTCCAGCACATAGGATTGCACGGGAAGACGGTCACCCGGTGCCTCGTCCAAAATCGAGATATCGCGAATGCCGCTCATTGCCATATTGAGAGTACGCGGGATAGGGGTTGCCGTCAGCGTGAGTACATCAACGTTCCCTGCCAGTTGCTTTAGCTTTTCCTTTTGCGCCACGCCAAAGCGCTGCTCCTCGTCCACGATCAAAAGACCAAGATCTTTGAATTTCACATCCTTTGAAATAAGACGGTGCGTGCCGACGATGATATCCAGATCGCCGCGCGCGAGACGCCGCAGCGTCTCTGCCTGCTGCCGCGAGGTGCGGAAGCGCGACAGCATATCCACGCTGACCGCGAAGGCGCGCATGCGCGAGCCGATGGTTTGGTAATGCTGGAGGGCAAGGATCGTGGTGGGCACTAAAATCGCCACCTGCTTTCCCGCCAAAACCGCTTTATATGCAGCACGCAGCGCCACCTCGGTCTTACCAAATCCCACATCGCCGCAAAGCAAGCGATCCATGGGCGCGGCGCGCATCATATCCTCCTTGATCTCGTCAGCCGCTGCGATCTGTCCATCGGTCTCTTCATATTGAAACGCCATTTCAAAATCGCGCTGATAGGCATCATCCGGCGGGAACGCAAAGCCCGTGCGACGCTCACGCTCGGCATACAGACGAATGAGGTCCTTTGCCATATCCTTAACCGCTGCCTTGGCACGCGCCTTTGCCTTTTTCCACTCGCCCCCACCAAAGCGGGAGAGCTTTACCCTGCCGTCATCGGCGTGCGCGCCGATATATTTTGATACGGCATCCAGCCTGTCACAGGGTAAAAACAGCTTATCACTGCCCGCATACTGAATGCTGACATAATCGCGCGTTACCCCATCAATGGTAAGCGTTTCAAGCCCAACATAGCGCCCGATACCATGTGCCTCATGCACCACAAGATCGCCCGGCGTGAGATCCGCATAGGAAAGGAGCGCGCCTCGCGCATCACGCTTTTTCTTCGCACGCTTAATGCGCCCTGCGGGGGAAAGCCCTCCTCGGCGCCCCTCCTCGGCAAGCGAAAGCACCACAAAGCCCGAAAAGCCGAGCTCAAAGCCCGAGATCTGCTCCTGCCAAACAACAAGAACCTCGCCCGGGCTTGGCAGTGCGGCATTATCCTCGGCAACGGTCGCCGCGAAGCCAGCAGACTCCAGCCGCTTGACCGCCGCCTTTGCGGCGGTTTCGTTTTCGGCAAGCAGCATCACGGCACGGCGAGTCTCGATATAATTTTGCAGATCCTCAAGAAGCAGCTCAAAATTATCCCCGTATGCCACCGTATGCTTGGTTTTAAAGGTATAGAGCCCGCCAAGGCGCTTACCCGAAAGCCCCTCGGCAATGGAGTTGACGTGCACCGTTACCGCGCCGTCAAGAAAGCTCTCAAATGCGGTTGCGGGCAAACCGTATTCGGCATAACGTGCGGCAATGGTGCCGCTTTCAAGCAGTTCCTTCACGCTTTCCTCCCAATGCCACTGCGCCGCCTTCAAGCGGTCGCGCATGGCATTTGTACCGCGTAAGATCACCAGCGTGTGGGGGTTAAAATAGGAAAGCAGCGTTTCACGTGCCGGGTCGATCAGCGTAAGATATTTGTCGGCAAAGCGCACGTCGCCGCCCGCAGAAAGCTCGCCAAGCTCCCTCTCCAGTTCCTCCCTACCGCGTGCATCCTTGCATTTTTTCAGCTGTGCCTCCACTGCCGCACGCATGGCAGCGCGTGTTTCATCGGTCAATAATATCTCTCGCGCAGGAGGAAACTCGCACGCAGAGATCATGGTGTGAATGCGCTGGGTCTCCACATCAAATACACCCATGCGGTCGATCTCATCCCCGAAAAACTCAACACGTATGGGGGCAGATCGCAAAATCATGCTACCGCCAGCAGCCAACGCGCGCAGATTGGGTGCATAAATATCGAGAATACCGCCGCGCACGGCAAACTGCCCCGCGCCCTCTACCAGATCCACGCGCGCATAGCCCGCGGCACTCAGCCTTGCGGCAAGCGCGGCGGGATCGACCACGCTTTCGGCATCCAGCGCAATGGTGGCATTTTTCAGCCTTTCGTGCGAAACGGTAAAGCCAATGGCGGCATCGGGTGTGGTCAGCACCACATCAAGATCGCCGCCAAGCAGACGCCAAAGCACGGAAAGCCTCTCATGCTCATACTCATGCGAGGCGGTAATGTTATAAAATGTGAGGTCGCGTGCCGTAAAAAACGCGGCACGTATGCCATAATTCGTGAGCAGCTGCTGTAAGCGAACGCATTCCTTTTCCTCGGGCAAAACGATCAATGCCGCACCCGCATGCTTCTTTCCAAGGTCGTTCAGCAGCGCTGCCAGCATGGCATCGGACGCCCCCTCACAAAGCCCGCATACGGCAAAGGGCAGTGAGCGCCCGCGAAACGCCTCTGTTAGATCGGCAACAAGAGCCTTATATTCCGTTTCCGCACGGAGTGCCTGCGGGATCAGCATGGAAGCACCCCGTTACAGGTCTGCATGGCGGTAGCAAGATCACCCGCCAAAAGCAGCTCTACACCCTTTTCCACCGTGGCAAACACGGCAAACAGCTTTTCCTGCTCCTCCTTTCCGAAAGCGGAAAGCACCCAATCGGCAAGATCGTAATCGGAGTGCGGCTTTTTGCCAACACCCACGCGCACACGCGGAAACGCATCCGAGCTTAACTGATAGATAATACTTTTGATGCCATTATGTCCGCCGTCGCTGCCCTTGCCGCGCACACGAAGCCTGCCGACATCAAGATTGACATCATCATAAATTACAATAATATTTTGCGGCTTGATGTGATAAAACGCCGCCGCCTCGCGCACTGCCTCACCCGAAAGGTTCATAAAGGTCTGTGGCTTTAAGAGCAACACACGCTTGCCAGCAACCGTTGCCTCACCCGTCAGCGCCTTAAAGCGCGCACGGTCAATGCGCGTGCCCACGCGCTCGGCGAGATAATCGACAGCAAGAAAGCCTGCGTTATGGCGAGTAAACGCATATTCCTTACCCGGATTGCCGAGCCCCACCACAAGGTGGGTGGGCGCGCCCGCAGCCGTTGTCGTTCCCTGCTCTGTTTTTTTAAACAAGTCAAAAATATTTGCCATTTGATACGATCCTCCGAAAGCACACAAACGCCGCCGCGAGCCACTCGCGCCGACGATGCTTTATTCTGCTCCTTATTATACACAAAATCACTTGCGCTGTCAATTTTTTTCTTGAAATTCACAAAAGATTGACAAAAATTTATCGTTCTTCAAAAAAAATTAACTTTCATTTTGCCAAAAATGTGATTGAAGCCCTTGTGGATTTTTTAATATTATGTTATAATGGTTGCCGTTATGCGGACGACCGTATAAAACTATGCTTACAATAAAAAATACATATTATTTGGAGGTATTTTCAAATGGCAAAGAAGTATTGCTATCTTTTCACCGAAGGTAACGCCAACATGCGTGAGCTTCTCGGCGGCAAGGGCGCGAACCTCGCCGAAATGACCAACATCGGTCTCCCTGTTCCCCAGGGCTTCACCATCAGCACCGAGGCGTGCACACAGTATTACGAGGACGGCCGTCAGATCAACGCCGACATTCAGGCTGAGATCAACGAGTACGTTGTAA
>CAZOWH010000006.1:15060-23812 GCA_964583425.1 uncultured Lachnospiraceae bacterium | reverse complement strand
TCGGCTCGGTGCCCTTCAACGGTCTTAAGACCATCGGCTCGGAAACGCGTGATCTTTCTGCCTCCGCAGCATCGGTCAATGCCATTGTGGAAGCGGCAAAAAACATGTCCTTCTCGAAAACAGGCGCCCTTATTGTGATCGAGCGCTCTACCAAGATCGGCGAATATATCAGCACGGGCACGACCGTCAATGCCGATCTCTCGCCTGAATTGCTTTGCGCCATTTTCGTCAACAAGGCACCCTTGCATGACGGTGCGGTCATTGTGCGCAACGGGCGTCTCTTTGCGGCAGGCTGCTATCTGCCCCTGTCGGATAGAAACGATATTTTCAAGGGTCTCGGTACCCGTCACCGTGCAGCGATCGGTCTTTCGGAGCAAAGCGATGCCATTGTGGTGGTCGTCTCCGAGGAAACAGGCACGATCTCGGTCGCCCATAAGGGAGAGCTTTACCGCGAGTTTACATCGGTCTCTCTGCGCCGCAAGCTGCTTGAGTTGCTCCGCCATCAGGAGCAAAAGGAAGATTAAGGGGGAGGTAAGCATATGAACCGTAAGCATGAAAATGCCGAGTTCGGCATCGATAACGGCGAATACGCGGTGCGCCGCAGTCGCTTGTCTCTCGTCGTTGCCGCTGTGGTCTGCCTTATGCTGGCAGTCGTGGTGTGGCTGTTCGTCATGAATGTGGAGGATACCGCATATGTGCCGCTTGAGATCAAGGGCGGCACCGCTGATTGTACCTATGTGCTCTCGGATACGGAGCTACAGGTCAACGGCACAGTGCTTTTTCTGAAGAAGGCAGAGTGTATCGAGGTTATCGTGCCGGAGGGGTGCGATCTTCCCGGAACCTATACTTTGACACTTGCCAATCTTGTTTTGCCTGAGGGTGTGTCGCTTACCGAGGTTCCCAATCTCACGCTTACGATCGAACAGAAATGACACAAAGGGAAAGGGCAAAATCCTTCCTCCTGTCGGATATCCGCGCCCCGTTTGATGCGCCCGAGGGGGAAGTTATCAAAATAGCCAAAGCGAAAATGAAGCGCGTGTGCAGTACTGCCGCGGGGCTTCATTTTCGCCTTTATAAAAAGTCTTTCGATGCACGAAGGAAGCCTGCTATCCTGCAGGTCTGCTCGGTTTTGGTTACTGCCGATGAGGCGATTTTTTTTGATAGTCGGGCATTTGCCGCAGCGGGTGTTCGCCCGTTTGAGGTGGCAGTGCCCGTGATCACACACGGCATCGAGCCGCTTGCAGCGCCGCCGCTTGTGGTCGGCATGGGACCTGCGGGTCTCTTTGCCGCGCTTTTGCTGGCAGAGCAGGGCTATCGCCCCGTTATTATCGATCGCGGGGACGATGTTGTCGCCCGTGCCGCCGCTGCCGCGCGCTTTCGCGAGCTTGGGATATTGGATACCGAAAGCAATATTCAGTTCGGCGCGGGAGGTGCAGGTACCTTTTCCGACGGAAAGCTGGTCACACGCGTGGGCGATCCGCTTTGTAATTACGTGCTCGATCGGCTTGTCTCCTTTGGCGCACCCGCCGAGATCCTGACCCGCGCCAAGCCCCATGTCGGCACCGATATTTTGCGTCATGTGGTGGCGGAGATCCTCGCGCGCATCGAGGCGCTTGGCGGCAAAGTATGCTATCGCACCCGCCTTGATGATTTTACCGAGACCGCGGATGGCGTGTGCGTTAAAACCAACCAAGGTGAATTTGCAGCAGGCGCCATGGTGCTTGCCATTGGGCACAGTGCCCGTGATACCTTTGATGCCGTGCTGGCAAAGGGACTTCCCGTGGAGCCAAAGCCCTTTTCCGTGGGCGTGCGTATCGAGCATCTGCGCGAGGATATTGATAAAGCGCTTTACGGTGACCTTGCAGGACATCCTGCGCTTGGCCCTGCCGAGTACGCGCTTTCGGATACTACGGGAGAGCGCGGTGTATATACCTTTTGTATGTGCCCGGGCGGAGAGGTCGTGACTGCCGCCAGTGAGGAAGGCGGCGTCGTGGTCAATGGTATGAGCTACCATGCCAGAAACGATAAAAATTCCAATGCCGCGGTGCTCGCCTCGGTCACCCCTGCTGATGTCGGCGGCAGCATCAAAACTGCCATTGCCTTTCAGCGCAGCTTGGAGCAGGCGGCGTACCGTGCGGGTGGCGGCAATTACGTAGCCCCCGTTGAGACCGTGGGAGATTTTCTCGGTGGCTATCATGCTACTGCACCCACGCGCGTGCAGCCTACCTACGGTGGCGGGCGCACAAGGGTAGCGGATCTTCAGGCAGTGCTGCCGCCCTTTGTCAGCCGCGCGCTTGCCGCAGGTCTTTGCTCGTTTGAAAAGAAAATTAAAGGATATGCTGCCCCACATTCGGTCCTCACAGGCGTGGAAACACGCACCTCATCTCCCTTACGTATGCTGCGCGGCGAGGCGCGTACGGCAGTGGGGCATGATCGCATTTATCCCGCAGGGGAGGGCGCAGGCTATGCGGGCGGCATTACCAGCGCTGCGCTCGACGGTCTCAAGACCGCACAGGCGATCATCGCACGGTTTCACCCCCTCACCTTTCGCAACGCGGGAGATACACATAACTAATATCGATTCATATATCAACAAATTACGGTACCCCATACCGGGAAAGGAGCAATGATGGCAGACTGCAAGAGAAAAGAAAAGATTTGGAATCTGATCCCCCCCGCCGCAACTGAAGCGGACGATGTCGCAGCATTGACCGAGGCACTTGGAATATCGCGTGTTCTGGCAAAATTGCTCTGCCGCCGCGGCTACAACACCGCCGATGCGGCGCTTCGCTTCTTCAACTGCACCGATGCGGTGCTCCATCGTCCCTTCTTGATGAAGGATATGGATAAGGCGGTGACACGCATGCAACAGGCGGTGGAGACGCATGAAAAAATTGTGATCTATGGCGACTATGATGTCGATGGCGTGACCTCGGTCAGCCTGCTTTATCTCTATCTTACTGACCTCGGCGCGGATGTCTCGTATTATATCCCCAGTCGCACGGGAGAGGGCTACGGGCTTTCCGCCGCGGCAATCGATAAATTTGCCGCCGAGAGCGTCACCTGTATCATCACCGTGGATACCGGTATTACTGCCAACGAGGAGGCACGCTACGCCGCCGACCGGGGCATTGATATGATCATTACCGACCATCATGAATGTCGCTTGCCGCTGCCCGAGGCAGTGGCGGTCGTCAACCCGCACCGCCCCGATTGTCCCTATCCCTTCAAGGAGCTGGCGGGTGTTGGCGTTGCCTTTAAATTTGTAACCGCCTATGAAAGCAGGATTGCCATCGCGCGCGGCGAGCGCGAGATGGACGGCGTGCGTAGGATATGCGCGCGCTATGCTGACCTGATGGCGATCGGCACCGTTGCCGATGTGATGCCTATTGTGGACGAAAACCGCGTGATGGTGAAATACGGCATCGAGCAGCTGAAGGAAACGGGAAGGGCAGGGCTTGCCGCCCTGATTGATGAAGCCTCGGCGGGCGGCAAGGGCGCGGGTGAAGCTTCACGCCGCAAAAAGATCACCGCCTCCTTTATCGGGTTTACGCTGGCACCGCGTCTCAATGCTGCAGGGCGCATGCGTGATGCCTCTCTCGCGGTCGATCTGCTGCTTGCCGAGGGCGAGCGGGAGGCAAAGCGCCTTGCCGCCGCACTTGGTGAGATCAACCACCAACGCCAGGTAGAGGAGAATCGCATGGCGGCGGAGGTCTTCCGACGTATCGATGAGGATTTTGACCTTGACGAAACGCGCATACTGGTTTTGGAGGCAGATCATTGGCGCCAGGGCGTGATCGGTATCGTGGCATCCCGCGTGACCGAACGCTACGGGCTTCCTTCTATCCTTATCACCTTTGACGGTGCTGTGGCGGGGGAGGGCAGCCCGATGGATGCGGGCAAGGGCTCGGGGCGCAGCATCAAGGGAATCAATCTGGTGGAGGCGCTTTCAGACAGTGCCGATCTGCTTGTCAAATACGGCGGTCATGAGCTTGCCGCTGGGCTTACCGTGCGGCGTGACCGTATTGCCGCCTTCCGAGAGCGTATCAATGCCTATGTTGCCACACATATGGAAAACGTCACTGCGGGTGTTGTGATCGATGTGGATGCCGAGCTCCCCTTCGAGGAGATCACCATGTCCCTTGCCGAGGAGATCTCGGCGCTTGAGCCCTTTGGCGTGGGCAATCCCTTGCCGCGCTTTTTGGTACGGGATGTGACGGTTGACCGCATTGCCGAGCTTGGTGGCGGTAAGCATCTAAAGCTGACCGTTACTGCGGGTGACCGCTCGCTTTACGCGCTTTTGTTTTCCACCTCGCGCTCCGAGATCGAGTTTTGCGAGGGTGACCGCATTGACCTTGTCTGCACGCTCGATATCAATGAGTATCGCGACCTGCGCGCGGTGCAGCTTACCGTGCAGGATGCACGTCTTTCCGTAAGCTATCAAACCGAGCTGGAGGAGGGGCGCCGTCGCTTTGCCGAGCTGCGCGCGGGTGCCGCATTTGATGCGGCAGAGGGCGTTCTTCCCGATCGAGAGCTCTTCGCACACGTATACACGACACTCCGCCGCGAATTCAGACGCGGCAAAAGCGAATATAGTGAAACAGAGCTGCTGTCCCTCGTCAATATGGCAGCACCGCGTAAAATTACTTATCCGTGCCTTAAATATATCGTGGAGATCTTCCGTGAACTGCAGATCTGCGGCGTGGAGGAGCCCCGCGACGCCTGTTATCGCTTTGATATTTATTACAGATCCGAGAAGGCAAATATCGAAAAATCATCTATTCTGAGAAAATTGCGCTCACAGTGCCGCAATAAAATTTGAAAGGAGGCAGGCCTATGGCAAGTGCCGCTTACGGTGATATCGCCCGCTTGTTTGAGATACTGCATGCATCGGGCAACAATTATAATATTCCAAAGATCACCACCGCATACGAATACGCCGCCATGCTTCATGAGGGGCAGTGGAGAAAGAGCGGAGATGCATACATCTCCCATCCCATTGCCGTTGCCGAGATCGTGGCAGGGCTCGGGCTTGACTCCGATTCTATTTGTGCAGCACTTTTGCACGACACTGTGGAGGACTGTGCCGATAAGACGAATCTAAAGGAGATCGAAAAGCGCTTCGGCAAGGATGTGGCGCTCATTGTTGACGGTCTTACCAAGATCGTTTTGCTTGAGGTCGAGGATAAGGAGGAAGCACACATCGAGACCCTGCGCAAGATGCTGCTTGCCATGTCTAAGGATGTGCGCGTGATCTTTATCAAGCTTTGCGACCGTCTGCACAATATGCGCACGCTTGACGCGCGCTCCGATAAAAAGCAGCGCACCACCGCGCTTGAGACCATGCATATCTACGCCCCCCTCGCGCACCGTCTCGGTATGCAGCGCATTAAGCAGGAGCTTGAAAATCTTAGCCTGATATACCTTGACCCGTACGGCTATAACGAGGTCAAGGCAGACATTGAAAAGAAATATGGCACGCACACCGACTTTGTGGAGCATATCAGAAAGCAGGTCGGCGATAAGCTGCGTGAAAACAATATACCGTTCACGCTCGAAGGACGCATCAAATCGGTCTACAGCATCTACAAAAAGATGTACACGCAAAACAAGAGCTTTGATGAGATCTATGACTTTTACGCGCTCCGCATCATTGTGGATACAGAGCTTGAGTGCTATACCGCCCTCGGCATCATTCACGAGATGTATAACTCCATGCCCGGGCGCTTCAAGGACTATATCTCCACCCCCAAGCCCAACCTCTACCGCTCGCTGCACACCACTGTTATCGGGCGCTTCGGTGTGCCCTTTGAGGTGCAGATCCGCACGCACGAGATGCATGAGATCGCAGAGTTCGGTATCGCGGCGCATTGGAAGTACAAGTCCGGTGCCGCGAGCCGCGAGGATATGGATAAGAAGCTTGCGTGGGTATCGCGCCTGCTTGAAAGCGAAGAGGATACACGCGATCCCGATGAGTTTATCGATGTATTTAAAACCGATGTCTTTCAAGACGAGACCTTTGTCTTTACCCCAAAGGGCGATGTGATCACCCTTGCCAAGGGCGCCACCGTCATTGACTTTGCCTATGCCATTCACTCGGCTGTTGGCAACAAAATGACGGGTGCCAAGATAAATGGCATGATCGTGCCGATCGACCGCGTGCCGCAAAACGGTGAGATCGTGGAGATCATCACCTCGGGCGCCTCCAAGGGTCCGTCGCGCGATTGGCTCAATATCGTTAAAACTGGTGAGGCGCGCAGCAAGATCCGCCAATGGTTCAAAAAGGAAAAGCGTGCCGATAATATTGTGGTCGGTCGTGCCGCAGTTGAAATGGAGCTCAAAAAATTCGGCAGACCCACCAACGAGGCGCAGCGCCAGGAGATCATTGGCGCCGTTGCCCAGCGCGCGGGCTACGCCACGATCGACGATCTTTACAATACCATCGGCTACGGCGGTATTACGGTCTCCAAAATATCCACACGCCTGCGCGAGGAATTTGATAAGGTGGTGCGCCCTGCTGAGCAGGAGGAAAAGGCGCCGCCCTTGGCAGTGGAAAATATCCGCGTTGCCGAAAAGCCCCGCCACATGCGCAATAACAGCGGCATTGTGGTGGACGGAGAGCGCGGCTGTCAGGTGAAGTTTGCCAAGTGCTGCAACCCCTTGCCCGGTGACAATGTTATTGGCTTTATCACCAAGGGCTTCGGTATTTCCATTCACAAGGTCGATTGCCCGAATGTGGAAAACGGCATGAAGAAGCCCGAGGATGCTGACCGTTGGGTCGAGGCGCATTGGGAGCGCGGCAATAACGAGACCTCAACGGACGTTTACGAGGCACTGGTGCAGATCTATGCCTACAGCAGCCTCACGATCCTTGCGGAGATCACCATGGCGCTTGCCGATATGAAGGTACTTTTGCTGCAGATCAATACCCAGAAAAAGAACGATGGGCGCATTATTGTCAATTTGAAGATCAGTTGTAAGAATGTCGATCACTATCATTCCATCGTCTCCCGCCTTAAGGGTCTTCGCGATGTGATCGATATCGGAAGAGGTTTTTCATGATAGCCGTATTACAGCGCGTACGCCGCGCGGCGGTGCGTGTTGACGGTGAGACCGTCGGTGCGATCAAGGAGGGGCTACTGATCCTGCTTGGCGTCGCGGCGGATGACCCGGAGGAGGATGCTGCACTGCTTGCGAAAAAGATCGCTGCCTGTCGCATCTTTAAGGATGAGAACGATAAAATGAATCTTTCGGTGCGGGATATCGGGGGAGAGGTGCTGGTCGTCTCCAACTTTACCCTGCTTGCCGATTACGCCCACGGCAACCGCCCCTCTTATTTTGAGGCGGCAGAGCCCGGGCGGGCAGAGCAGCTTTATCTCCGCTTTGCCGAGCTGATGGCGCAAGAGGTGTCGCATGTGGCAACAGGGCGCTTCGGCGCGGATATGAGTATCGATATGGAATGCCACGGTCCTGTCACCATTGTCATGGACAGCCGCGTGCTGAAAAACAAAGGGAAAAAGGAGAGCAGGGCATGAAGCTGCACATTGAAGGAAATATCAACGCGTATTATGTGCAAACGCTTTGCATGATCTTTTTTCCGGGCGAAAAGTTCTCGGGCGAGGGGGAGGAGGATCCTCATACCCTGTATCTCACCGTTATCGAGACCGAGGCGGATATGACTGCCAAGGTCACACTTGTGTGTGACGGCAAGACCGCTACCGCCGAAAAGACCCTCGCATGCCGTGAGGATCTCGCCGCCGACCGCCTGCGTAAACTGGTGATCGGTCACGTGATCCTCGGTGCCGCGGGTGAGATCCTGCATTATCGTCCCTCTTGGGGAATGCTCACGGGCGTGCGCCCCTCCAAGGTGGCAACCGAGCTGCTTCTCAAGGGACACAGCAAAACGCGCGTAAAAAAGATGCTTGCCTCGGATTATCTGGTGATTCCCAAAAAGGCGGCGCTCGCTACCGACGTGGCGCTGTACGAGCAGCAGATCATCGGCACGCCCGATATCCGCGATTGCAGTGTGTATATCTCGATCCCGTTTTGTCCCTCGCGCTGCTCTTATTGCTCCTTTGTTTCCTATACCTCCAAAAGGCTGCTGTCGCTGATCCCCGATTATCTTGCGTTGCTCAAGGAGGAGATCAAAGAAAAGTTCCGCATCATCAAGGAGCTGGGGCTCCGCGTGCTGACCGTGTATATCGGCGGCGGCACTCCCACCATTTTAACGGCGCCGCAGCTGCGCGAGCTGCTGGAGACCGTGGCGGCGGGTACCGATGTTTCGGCACTGCGCGAGTTTACGCTCGAGAGCGGCAGACCCGATACCATTGATGCTGAGAAAATGGAAATTGCCAAGGCGTATGGTGTTACGCGCGTGTGTGTAAATCCGCAAACGCTTTGTGATGAGGTGCTGCGCGGTATCGGGCGCTCCCATACCACAGAAGATTTTTACCGCGCGTATGATATTGCAAGGCGCTCGGGCATACAGTGTATCAATACCGATCTGATCGTGGGGCTGCCGGGTGACAACTTTACCAAGTTTTCTGCCACCTTCGACGAGATTTTGCGCCTTGATCCCGAAAACATTACCGTACATACCTTCTGTGTCAAGCGTGCGGCTGAAATTCTCAGACAGGATAATCGTGTTTACAATCTGCGCGGCGGCGATGCGGGAAAATGTGTCGATTATTCGCAGATCCGCGCCGCGGAGGCAGGCTTTAAGCCCTATTATATGTACCGCCAAAAGAACATG